>WQXJ01000048.1 GCA_009784895.1 Micrococcales bacterium
CCACTAGCAGCTGATGTTGCCAGGCATCCACCCAGCCCGGTAGCCGCCACTCGAAGTAAACCCACAGGCCAGGCCCCGAAAACCCGCCACCCGACCACACTCAACCAAACGTAACCTCAGTCGTGGTGAGCCAGAACGGCCTGCGGTGTCGCTACACCAAAACGCCTCATCGCATGGTGTCGTAGCACCGTTTCACCAAGGTAGGCCGGAGCAGCGGTGCAGGTGGGTTGCCCAGTTGCGAGACGGCAATTGGTGTAACGACCCCACACGATGAGGCATAACGATGTAGGTGCCCCATTCGATGCCTGAGCCGGATCATTCGATCATCAGGTTGGGCCACACATGGCGCTTGTGGCACAATGTCCCATTGGCTTGCCGGGCAGTCGCCTGCCACAGGGGGATCTGACCACCGGCCAGCCGGATTTGCGCCCATCAAGATGCGGCCTGAGGCCGCCCGCAAACGTCCGTGACCTGTGGCACGTACGGGAAAGACGTCCGCTATGCAAAAGCTCGACGCCGTTGACCAGCCAACTCTGCGAGACGACATCCCAGAATTCCGCGCCGGTGACACAGTCAAAGTCCACGTCAAGGTGGTTGAAGGCTCCCGCTCCCGGGTCCAGGTCTTCCAGGGCGTCGTCATCGCGCGGCGCGGCGAGGGTGTGCGGGCCTCGTTCAAGGTGCGCAAGGTCTCGTTTGGCGTGGGTGTGGAGCGGACCTTCCCCGTGCACACTCCAACAATTGACCACATCGAGGTTGTCACCCGCGGCGACGTGCGCCGGGCCAAGCTCTACTACTTGCGCCAGCGCCACGGCAAGGCCGCCAAGATCCGCGAGCGGCGTGAAGCCCGAAGCTAGCCGTCTCACAGTGGGCCAACGCCCCCGCATCGGTCACGACCGGGCCAAAGCCATGGCCAGCACAGGCCCGGCCAACCAGCCCAGGTTGTCGAACCGGAACGCGTTTGGCCAACAGCCGCCCAGCCATGGTCCAAACTTGAAGCTCGAGCTGAGCTTGTTGGAGCGCCATCAGACAATTGCCGGCCTCGATGAGGTGGGCCGGGGCGCCCTGGCCGGCCCAATTTGTGTTGGCCTAGTTTGCCTGACCAAAAAGGCCGCCCAAAAGTCACCCCCGCCCGGACTGAACGACTCGAAACTGCTGACTGCGGCCCAACGTAGTGTCTTGGTGCCAGCCATTGACACCTGGGCCAGCCGCTGGACCTTGGGCTGGGCCTCACCTCGCGAAATTGACGGTGGTGGAATGACAAAGGCCTTGCGCCAGGCCGCCTGGCGCGCTATCGCCGCCCTGCCGGCGCCGCCAGATCAGGTGATTCTCGACGGATCGCATGACTGGCTCTCGGCTGGTCCAGACCTGTTCGAGCTCGAGGCCGCACCCTACTATGGCCCAGTCACAACCAAAGTCAAGGCTGATCAGGCCTGCGCCTCGGTAGCTGCGGCCTCGGTCGTGGCAAAAGTGGCTCGTGACCAACTAATGTCGGAACTGGACGCCACCTACCCTCTCTACGGATGGGCGGCTAACAAGGGCTACGGTTCTCAAGGCCACCGCCAGGCGCTGGTCCAACACGGCCCGTCAATACTGCACCGCCTGTCCTGGGCGTTGCCCGCGCCGGCGGCAGACGAAACGTGAGAGGCTAGCCAGGTGTCATCCAAATCCCCGGAAACCACAGACGATTCGCTGTCCCCAGTGGCCCGTCACTCTAAGGAAGGGTCGTCCAAGACACAGCCGGTAACGCCAACCGGAAAGACCCTTCGTTTCCTGCGCGAGGTCGCCATTGTGGTGGTGGCGGCCTTGGTCTTGTCCTTCCTGCTCAAGACCTTCCTGATCCAGTCCTTTACCATTCCATCAGGTTCAATGAACCCGGTACTGGAGCGGGGTGATCGGGTGATAGTGACCAAGCTGGCCCCTGGCATGCTCAAAATCCATCGCGGCGACATTGTGGTCTTCACCGACCCGGGGCAATGGGTCCAGGATCAGCCGGTTCACCCACAGCGCACCGGCCTGGCCCGGGTCGTTCGCGCCATCACCACCGAGATTGGCTTGACCCCGGTGGACGGCACCGAATACCTGATCAAACGGGTGATTGGGCTGAGCGGCGACCGCGTGGCCTGTGCCGGCCCCGGCAAGCCGCTGACCGTCAATGGCGTCGCCATCGACGAGACCCTTTACTTGCCAGCAGGGGCCGCGCCTTCCGGTACGGCCTTTGACGTGGTGGTGCCAGATGGCGCCTTGTGGGTAATGGGCGACAACCGGGCGGCCTCGTCCGATTCACGGGCCCATATGGATGAAGAACTCGGTGGGGCGGTGGCCAAAAGTCGCGTGGTTGGTGTGGCGCAGTTGCGCTCCTGGCCCATTGGCCGTTGGTCGGTTCTACGCAATCCGGGCCAGGTCTTTGCCGAGGTTCCAAACGCCGAAGATAGGTCAGCCCCTTGAGCGCGGAAGACCTCGAGGCTTATGAGGCCGAGTCCGAGCTAGCCCTTTACCGCGAGTACCGCGATGTGGTCTCGCTGTTTGCCTATGTTGTTGAGACCGAACGCCGGTTCTACCTGGCCAATCAGGTCGACTTGCAGGTGCGTTCGGCCGGTGGCGAGGTCTTTTTTGAGGTGGCCATGGCCGACGCCTGGGTCTGGGATGTCTACCGCACAGCCCGGTTTGTCCGGTCGGTCCGGGTGGTGACTTTCAGGGACGTCAACATCGAGGAGCTGTCGAAGCCTGACATGTCCTTGCCCTAGGGTGGTGGCCAATGTCGTTTGCGCGCGGGGGTGGCCAGCACGGCGCCGGGCCGCCCAAGAAGCAGTCCGCCGGCGGGAAGCGTAGTCCCAGCCAGCGGACCAAACGCATCCTGGCCGAGGTGGCCTTCACGCTGCTGGTGGTGCTGACCGCGTCGTTTGTGCTGAAGACGTTCATCATCCAGTCGTTTTGGATCCCCTCTGGCTCGATGGAGACCACTTTGGAGCAGCAAGACCGGGTGGTTGTGACCAAGCTGGCCCCTCAGGTTTTGTCGATCCACCGTGGTGACATTGTGGTTTTCCACGACCCCGGCGGCTGGGGCACGCATGTGGCAGCGGTGGCTGACCGCGGTGCCGTCCAATCCTGGATTCTTGGCATCACTCAGGCCCTTGGTCTGGCTCCCACCAGCTCAGAGGAGTACCTGATCAAGCGGGTGATTGGGCTGCCGGGCGACCATGTGCAATGTGCCGGCGACGGCGCACCAATCGAGGTCAACGGTGTGGCCCTGAACGAGACTTACCTTCAAGGGGGTATGGCGCCTTCTAATGAGGCTTTTGATGTCAAGGTGCCCGATGGCGCGTTTTGGGCCATGGGCGACAACCGCAGCGGTTCGTATGACTCGCGCGGCCATCAAGACCAGGAGCTGAGAGGGGCTGTGCCGATCGACAAGGTGGTCGGCGTGGCTCAGCTGCGGACCTGGCCGTTGAGCCGGTTTGGTGTTATGCGCAATCCCGGCGACGTCTTCAGGGATGTCCCTGAACCCTGATCTGCCGCCAGACCGAGGTTTCGCATACTCCTTCCCGCGGCCAGACCGAGGTTTTGCATACTCCTTCCCGCGGCCGCAAACAAGGCTGGCGCAAGCTCCCCTGGATTCATCCTATGAATTGATGGCCCACAGGCACAGATGCGGGCCTGGCCACAACAGTCCACACTGCTGGGCTCATGTACAACTGTTC
Organism: Micrococcales bacterium; assembly: GCA_009784895.1. Taxonomy (NCBI): domain Bacteria; kingdom Bacillati; phylum Actinomycetota; class Actinomycetes; order Micrococcales; species Micrococcales bacterium. Next base: position 3,699 of record WQXJ01000048.1, read on the forward strand.
CACGGCTGGCGGCGTTGATCTCTCGCGCCAGGCCTTGGGTCGCTTCGGGGAGGCGCGGGCGGCGCGCTACCTCGAATCAATTGGCTACCAGGTGGTCGAACGGAATTGGCGCAGCCGCGCCGGTGAGGTTGACCTGGTTGCGCTAGATGCCGACTGCCTGGTCTTTGTCGAGGTCAAGACCCGGTCTTCCCTAAACTTCGGTTCACCAGCCGCAGCCATTAGTCCGGCCAAACTGGCGCGGTTGCGTCGCCTGGCAGGCGCCTACCTGGCTGAGCGCAGGCCTGGCGTCGACAAGGTGCGGATCGACGTGGTGGCAGTGCTGACCGGTGGTGGGCCCAACCGCCTGCAGCATTTCAAGGCGGTGCAAAGCTGATGTCGAGGATTGGCCGCACGCTGGCGGTGTCGTTGATGGGCCTTGATGGCTACGTGGTTGAGGTCGAGGCCCTGGTCCAGCGGGGACTGCCTAGTTTTGTGCTGGTCGGCTTGCCGGACACATCCCTGGGCGAGTCGCGCGACCGGGTCAGGGCGGCCTTTGCCGCCAGCGGCTTGCAGTTCCCGGAGTATCGCGTCACCGTGAACTTGTCGCCGGCCTCGCTGCCCAAGTCCGGATCTGGGTTTGACCTGGCGATTGCCGTGGCGGTGTTGGCCAGCGCCGCCCTGATCGATCCTGAACGCAACCAAAAGGTGGTCTATCTGGGCGAGTTGGCCCTAGACGGCCGGACCCGGCCGGTACGAGGGATTCTGCCGGCTGTGGTTGCGGCCAAAGCCGCCGGCTACCGGCGGGTGGTTGTTTCTCCGGGCAATGCAACCGAGGCCAAATTAGTTGATGGCGTCAAGGTGCTTGAAGTGGTTTCTCTGGCCGACCTAGCCCAAAAGCTTGGCGCCCAGGTCGACAAGGTGCCGCCGGTCGAGCCAGCCGCTGGCCAAGTGCGTCCACACAGGCAAGCTGGCCCAGAACTGGATCTGACCGAGGTTCTGGGACAACCCGAGGCCCGCAAGGCCTTGGAGATTGCGGCCGCTGGCGGTCACCACCTGCTGATGACCGGACCGCCGGGCACAGGTAAGACCATGCTGGCGGCCCGCCTGCCCGGTTTGCTGCCTCCGCTAAGCGAACGCGAGGCCGTGGAAGTGACGGCCATTCACTCGGTCGCTGGAGTGCTTAGAGCCGAGGACGGTCTAATCACAAAGCCACCTTTCCAAGCGCCACATCACACCGCCACCCCGGCGGCGATTGTTGGTGGTGGCACTGGCCTGCCCAGGCCTGGGGCGGTGTCTTTGGCTCACCGAGGGGTGCTGTTCCTTGACGAGGCGCCAGAGTTCAATGTCCGGGTATTGCAGACCCTGCGTCAGCCCTTGGAACGGGGTGAAGTGGTCATCCACCGTGCCGCCGGCATGGCCCGTTTCCCGGCCGAATTCCACCTGGTCATGGCGGCCAACCCATGCCCTTGCGGGCAGGGCTGGGGCCAAGGTCAGGCCTGCAAGTGCACGTCAATCGCCAAGCGACGCTACTTTGGGCGGCTCTCGGGACCACTGCTGGACCGAATGGACATGGTTGTAGGGGTCGAGCCGGCTAGCGGCCTGTCGCTGAACAAAACGGCAAGCGGCGAATCAACGGCAGCTGTGGCCCGGCGGGTGGCCAAGGCCAGGATCAGGCAGCGCCAGCGCTTCGCCAAGCTGGGCTGGCGGCTGAACTCCCAGGCACCGGGGGCCTACCTGCGCTCACAAGTCGAGCCGGGAACCTACATCGACAAAACCCTGCGCCGGTCGCTGGACCAAGGTTACTTGTCACTGCGAGGTGCGGACCGGGTGCTCCGGGTGGCCTGGACGGTGGCTGATCTGGGCGGTCAAGATGCCCCCACCAGCGACGATCTCGACCTGGCCCTCCTGCTGAGACTTAGGGCAGTGTCATGATCCGATTGCCATTCGACCTGGACGACCCGGTTTTGGCGCTGGCGGCCTGGAGCCGCCTAGCCGAGCCAGGCGACCAAGACGCCGTTCGACTAGTTCGCGGGGTCGGGCCGGTCGAGGCCCTGCGCTGGCTGGTGACCCAAAGAAAGCCAGACTCCGCCCAGAGCGGCGGTGGCCTGGAGCGGGCCATGAAACGGTGGTCGGGCCGGTTGGAGGGCCTAGATCCACGGCGTGAACTGAAAGTGCTTCACCGCCTCGGCGGCCGTTTCATCACCCCCGATTGTCCGGCCTGGCCGGCCGGTTTCGAAGACCTAGGGCTGGCGGCCCCGCTGAGTTTGTGGGTGCTTGGCGGGGCCGAGGCCCCGCTCGAACAGTTGTGGGGCCGCTCGGTTGCCGTGGTTGGGGCCAGGGCCTGCACCCACTACGGCGAGACTGTGACCTTCTCGCTGGTTAGCGGGCTGGTGGCAGCCGGGACCACGGTCGTCTCCGGTGGCGCCTTTGGCATAGACGCGGCCGCCCACCGCGCCGCCCTGGCGGCCGGCGGCCGCACGGTTGCCGTTATGGCCGGCGGAGTCGACCGACTGTACCCGGCAGCTCACGAAGACCTGCTCAAAGAGGTGGCGGCCAGTGGCGCGGTCATTTCGGAGGTGCCGCCTGGCTCAGCCCCAAGGCGCGAACGCTTCCTAGAGAGAAATCGTCTGATGGCGGCCATGACCGCCGCCACGCTAGTGGTCGAGGCTGGCTGGCGATCTGGGGCCCACCGCACCGCCAGCACCGCGGCTGAACTGCTGCGGCCGGTAGGGGCCGTGCCCGGGCCGGTGACCTCGGCCGCCTCAGCCGGTTGCCATCGACTGATCCGCGAGGGCATAGCCACTCTGGTCGGTGACGCAGCTCAACTAATCGAGCTCAGCGCCGCCATTAGCCAGGCCCCCGAACCCATGACTGCCTGTCCCTCCGGGCCCCTTGACGGCCTGTCTCTGCCCGAGCGCCGTGTCTTCGACGCCTTGCCGTTGCGTGGTGCCGCCAGCGTCAGCCAGTTGGTCAAGTCCTCCGGCCTGGATGTCAGCCAGGTCCTGGCCGCCTTGAGCCGCCTCGAAAGATCAACCAGGGCCGCCAACACTGGCGGCTTGTGGCGCCGTCACCAACCCCAAGCCAAGCTCGCCCACAGATAGGAACCCTGATGCAAGCTCAAGACACGCCTAATCCCCGCCGGAACCGGTCACGATCCCACCGGGCCACCAGTCCGGCGCTGCGAGGACCAGGCCGCCGGCACAGCTCTGGCCGCCGGCACAGCTCTGGCCGCCGGCACAGCTCTGGCCGCCGGTCAGGCCCAGCCAGTAGTCCGCAATACCGCGTTCGCACAGGTCAGCGTTCCGCGCTGGCCAAATCAAGCCGGCAGAACCGAGGCGCCAACAAGACCCGGGGGCGCCGGACCACCGCCTTGGTGAGTTTGGTCGCGGCTGCGGCAGCCGGCATCGGACTGATGATGGACACCACCACCGCCGCAGCGGTACCGGCTGGGCTGGTGGCGCCCTACACCTGGGTTCCGGGCAACTTTGGCAACTCAAACGGCGGCACCTATTTGGGGCGCCTGATCTCGATGAACGCCGCCACCAAAGCGGCCGGTCCGTATGTCTTCTGCATAACCGCTGGGGCCGCCACACCGGTCAACCCGCGTTTGCAGGCGGTCCAAACCGGCGGTTTCAATGGTGAGATGGGATATTTGATCACAAGATTCCAGAACAATGCCGCCCAAAACAACCCGCAGGCTCTGTCCTACCTGGCCCACGCCTCTTATGACAGCGGCAACGGTATTAGCGGGGCGGCCGCCCGGGCGCTAGTGGTCAAGAACACGCCGGCGGCCATTGTGACGCGGGCGAACCAGCTAAGAGCCGAGGCCAAGGAGTATTCCGGCGTACCTAAGGTGGTCATCAAGGCGGTCAAGGGCGACCTGGCCAGGCACGAATACCAGTACAGCGTTGAGGTTCTCACAGCCAACGGGCGTCACCGCCTGGCCGGCGCAGTGACCTTGACGCTGACCCGCACCAGCGGGACGGGCAAGGCAGTTTTCAAAGACAGCGGCACAGCCAGCTTGACGGTTCAGGCTGTGACCAACGCCGCCCGCCCGGTTATCGTCTCCTATTTAGGACTTGGAGCCTGGCAGATCAACGGCACCACCAAAGCTGTCTACCCCGGCAACGGGATCAGTGTCTTCACCGAATCGGGCCACCAAACTTCGATCGGGGCGGCGCCGGCGACGCCAGCGACCGCCGGCCGGTCGGCTTTGTCCGTCGGGGCTCGTACACCAACTATCACCACCCAGTCGACCGCCACCGGCGGTGTCCAATTTGGCCAGGGTGTGGCTGATCGGGTAGCGCTTGAGAACGGCTGGCCCGGCGACACGGTCAGCGTCAAGGCGGAACTGTGGAAGGTGGCCAGTGCCGGCCAGGCGCTACCCGCTGTCACATCGACTATGCCGGCCAACGCGGTTATGGTCCACCAGGCCACCGCCATTCCGGTGACGTTTGCCGCCAACGGCACGGCCCAAGTCGCGGTGCCTGCTTTCGCGCCCAGCGTGGACGATGCCGCCGGCTGGTACACCTGGCGAGTCACCACTACGGCAGGTCAATACACCCAGGCGGCGGCAGCGCCGTGGAACGTGCCAGCCGAATCATTCGAGGTCCAGGCCTCGCCGTTGGTAATCGAATCGACTGCCTTGGTGGCGGCGGCGGCCGGCCCAGGTGACTCAGTTGAAGACGCCGTCCAGCTGGCCGGCGGGGCGCCGGGGGACACCGTCAGCGTCAGCGCCACTTTGTATCAGCTGAGTTCTGATGCCACCTCCGCCAAACCGGTGCCCAGCCAGTCTCAGCCTCCCGGCGCTCGCCTGGTGGCGGGGCCTTTTACCACCGCCGTGACCCTGGACGCCCAGGGGGCGGCCGCCTTGAGGTTTGGCCCGTATGTCATAGCCGCGGACGATGTCGGTTGGTACAGCTGGGTGATTGCAGTAACCAATTCAGCCAGCGGACTGACCCCGGACACGAGCTCGGCTTACGCTGAGGATCTCGAGACGTTCTTGCTCGAACCGGCTCCGGCCTTGCGCGTCACAACCAGGGCGGTCCAGCCCAGGGCCGAGGCGGGCGATGTCCTCACCGACGAGCTGCAGTTGTGGACTGGCGGTGCCGATCTGACGGCCGCGCCGGCTGTGATCGATTCCTCGCTTTGGGGGCCATACCCCACGCCCCCGGCGCTAAGCCCAAACTGGCCCGCGGACCAGGCAAAACTGGTTGGCACGGTCAGCACCACAATGACGGCCCAAGGTACGGCTACCTCACCCGGCATTGGAGTCAGCCAGCGGGGCTACTACGTTTGGACGGCCCACCTCAAGGCGGGCAGCCGGACGGTCCATCAACCGGCCGGGGCTTTGGCCGTGACCAGTGGCACCGACCCCGGTGATCTGGATATTTGGGTCTCAGTCGATGGGCTGCCAGGTGGTTATGACCTAGACGGCACGGTCGAGCTGCGCCGGCTGAGCGAGGACGCGTCAGTGCCCGCGCCTACGGCCGTGCCGCCGGGCGCGCCGGTAGTGGCTTTGTCAGCCGGCCAGTCCGGTTTTCAGGCTCAAGCCTCTGCCGCCGGACTGATTGGCTGGCGCCAAGTCTCGGTTCTGCCCGGGTCGGTTTTCGTTGATCCCGATGGCGACATCAGGCCAGGCTGGTACGGCCTGTCTTTGGCCGGTGGGGCAACTGGCGAGGCCGAGGCCTTCACCACTGACCCACTCGACGCCCTGGTGCTAGTTAGCGAACTAGGCGGGGATATGGTCTTTGGCTTTGGTCCGGCCGGCGACCCGGTGGCGCCCGACCTAACCGGCCTGGCTTTGCCTGTGGCCGCGCCTCCCGGTCAAGTTCAGGTCTACGGCGAGTACCGATCTGGGTTCGGTGAAGCGGTCGAAACCACGTTGGTGCCCTTCGAGCCCCAAATCACCACCATCACTTCCGAGGCGGTGGCGGAAGCCGGCGCTGAGCTGAGCGACCAGCTCGAACTGACCGGCGGAGCGCCTGGCGCCCGCTATCAGGTGGTGACAAGGCTCTATGGCCCGTTCGACAGCCCGCCGGTCAAAGCGGCCAAGCCACCAGCCGGTGCTCCGGTAGTTGGCAGCGTCACCACCACTTTGACGGCCGATTCAGAAGGCAAGGCCACTGGCCGGACCACCGCCCTAACCCTTCAGGCCAATGGCTACTACGTCTGGGTCGAGGAAATCGCGCCTGACCTGCTTGGGAAAGGCTCAAAGGGCTGGACAGGGGCTTTTGGCGAAGCCAGCGAGACCACGCTGGTGCCCTACCGGCCGGCTTTGGCCTCGCTGGTCTCCCAGGCCCGGCTCGAACCGGGTTCGCCTCTGAGCGACAGCTTGTCGATCACCGGCGGCCAGCCCAATGGCCGCGGGATGGTTCTAGTCGGTCTATATGGGCCATTCGCGACCGATCCGACGCGTGATCTGGACGGTTTAGGCACCTTTGATGACCCGCGTGATGTGCCCATGCCAAATGCGGTGGTGGTGCCTGGTGGGCCGCCGGCGGACGCGCCGCTGTTTGTTAGCTACAAGCTGCCGGTCGTGCTGGACGGAACTGGTGCGGCGGTAGTGGAGACACCGGAAGTAGTGGTGTCCCAGGGTGGCTACTACGTCTATTCGGCCGTTTTTGAACCGGAAGACGGCGTCATGATCGCCACCGTCGAAAGGTTCGGTGAGGTCAGCGAGACGGCCTTTGTCCCCTGGCAACCGGATGTGAAAACTGAAGCATCATCGGCCGTAGCAGAAGTTGGCGCCACCTTGTTCGACAACCTTGTGGTGTCCAACCTTGGACCGAATCGGACCAAGGTGACTGCCTACCTCTATGGGCCCTATGGCAGTCAGCCGGATCTCAGTGCCGCGGTGCCGGCCAATGCGCCGCTGGCTGGCCAGGTCGAGCTAGAAGTCGACGGTGACGGGCACTACACCACCCCTGGCATCACGGTTCACCGGGCCGGTTACTACGTTTGGGTCGAGGAGGTTGAGGCCAGCCCGGATGGCCGGGTGAAGGAGGCCAAAACGGCCTTTGGCATTGCCAAGGAAACGACTTTGGTAACCGCGGAAGAGTTGGCTTTTACCGGCGGTGGCCAAGGCGCCCTTAGAGCCCTGGTACTGGCGCCTACTTTGATCCTGTTGGGCGCGGCGACTTGCCGGGCGGCCTATTTGCGGCGTCGCCGTGGCATATGGCGCCGAGCGGCCTAGCAGCAGAGCAAACTGATCGTTGTGAACGACCAATTGTGGCCCGGTCAGGTGCTGGCTGATTTCCGCCAGCACCTGACTGCGGGCCGCGGATTGGCGGCCAACACGGTCAGGGCCTATTTGGCGGACGCCTCAACCTGCTTGGCGGCGGTTGCCCCTGACGGGCCAGACCAGCTGCGGGCGGTCAAACTCGAAGACTTGCGGGCCTGGCTGGCTACTTTGGCGGAAGACGGCTTGGCGCGGGCTTCGCTGGCCCGGCGAGTGGCCTCGGTTAGGACCTTCTTCGCCTGGCTCCAGCATATTGAGCTAATCGACCACGACCCGGCCAGCCGCCTGTTGGTAAAGGCGCCAACCCAGGGGCTGCCGCAGGTGCTGTCGCGTGATCAGGCGGCCGTCATGCTGACCTTGGCGGCTGGGGCCGCCGCGGCGGGCGAGCCCGCTCCGGTGCGGGATTGGGCTCTGGCCGAGTTGGCTTACGCTACCGGACTGCGCGTGGCTGAGCTGGTGCGTTTGGATATTGGCGATGTCGACCTATCGAACCGCCTGGTCAGAGCCATGGGCAAGGGATCGAAGCCGCGGGTGGTGCCTTTTGGGCAACCGGCCGCCCGGGCGCTTGAAGACTGGCTAATGGCTGGCCGCGGTCAAGTACTGAGTGCGGTTGAGCGGCCAACAGCTGGTGCGGCGGTTTTCGTGGGTGTGCGCGGCGGCCGGCTCGACGCTCGCGAGGCCAGGCGGATTGTCTACCGCCTGGCGGCGGCGGCCAACCTGGGTGAGGTCAGCCCCCACGTCCTACGGCACTCGGCGGCCACCCACCTACTTGAAGGTGGGTCTGACCTGCGCTCGGTCCAAGAGCTTTTGGGGCACGCTTCTCTTGGCACGACCCAGCGCTACACCCATGTCACCACCGATCGGTTGTGGGACTCCTACGCCCAAGCTCACCCCCGTTCCGGGCAGATCGATTGACCAGCCACTAGTTGACTGGTGAATGATCCCAAGCCAGCCTGACCAAACAAGCAGGCGCGCACCGCGCTGGTGACTATTGAGCCGCATGCTGTCTGATTTGCCCCAGCGTGGCGCCAGTTTGACAGGTCATTCACCTGTCGCGTACGACAACCATTTCTCGAGATAGTGGTTCACAACCTCATTGTCCTCGATCTGACTAAACAGGTTCAGCTGCCTTAGGTGGACAATATGGTATCGCTCCAAGTAGTGGACTGACACGCCGGTACCATTAAGGTGTGAGAGCCAGTACAGGCTAATGCCGTTTGTGTCGTAGAACGGAAGGCAAAATGTCAGAGTATCAATCCCGGCCTCGTACAGTTCCTTGGCAGTCTCATTGTCAGCAATTTGCCAGAAGTCATATAGGCCGATGATCGTGTACATGAATCCGTTGAGCGTGTAGGAGGGTAGCTCGGTGGGATACTCTTCGTAATAGGGATGCCCAAAGAAATCAACCACCAGGCCGCCCTCGGATACCGGAACCGACAGGGGTTTCATCGCCAGCTCGCTGGTCTCTAAGTATTTCGAATCACCCGTCTCGGCGTAGAGCCGGCTAAGCAGTGAAATGGCCTGCCCCTGCGCCATGGCTGACGCCCACGGCGCCTCAAGTGTCTCGTGGTACATTACCGGGAAGTCGAAATCATAACTGAACATGCCCGTGGCCCGATCTATGTTGTTCACGTAGTAGTTGGCCTGATTACGCGCCTCTTCAAGGAAGGTTTCGTCTCCCGTCTCAATATAGTTGCTGAACTGTCCCAGGCCGTATTGCGCAATGGCGACTGGGTGATGGCTAAACCCGTCGAGCTCTTTGCGATACTGCAGGAAAACGCCATCGTCATCTTTGTCCTCGGCTATTGGGGTCATAGACAGCCAGTTGAAGTACTTGCCGGTGGGTGCGTAGGGCCCGGGGTCAAGGGTGAACTCGGGGCCAAAGTCGTAGTAAGGCATGGCCGTCTTGTCTGGCTTGGCCAGCGACGCGTCAGTTTCCCCCACGGCAGGCAGAGCCTTGTCAATTTCTTCGACCAGGTCGTGGTATTGGCGGTTCAGCTTGACGTTTAGTAGACCAGCACCTGTCGTCATCAGGCCCAGACCCAGCACCACGAGTGACGCCGCGGCAATAGCCGCACCTTTTCTCATCCGGTGTGTACTCCTAAAGGTTAACCGTCTTGGCCGGTGGAACAGCGACCGTACCTGGATTCCGCCGACGGGGACATCCCAGGTAGGGTATCGTACCCCAATGACGACCAGGTCGGATCCACTGTGGCCGGGCCTTTTGGGGTCCGGCGGCGCCTGGCTGATGGCCGCAGGCTCGGGCCAAACCTTGTGTGACCGGCTGCCAATCAGCCGGCTGTCCGGACCCAGGCGTCCGCAGCCCAGAACCTACGTCTAAGTGCCCTAGATTTGCGAGAGAAATGGACCGAATAGAACCACCACCGGATCCTGGACCTGAGCGCCAGGTGTCTTCGGCGGTCACTGCACAGACCAGCGCCAACGGTTCCGGCAGGGCGAAGAAACGGCTCTCGGTCGCCCTGCTTGTCGCGCTGAGTTTGAACCTGGTGGTCATCGGCGCCGGGGGCTACGTCCTCAACTCAAAACTCAACCGAGCTCACCACTCCCTGCTCACAAAGATCGTCAACGATAGTGCCGGGCTGACCTCCCACCTGGCAGAACTCAAGGCCAATGCCCACCCAGTTGGCCCCGCATACAGCTTCAGATCGGTGCCCGAAATTGACCCACCGCCATACGAGTCGAGTGGCAGCTACCTTGATCTGACGCCAAAAGCCATAGCCCCTGACGGTTTTGATCCCAACGGCGTGGCGCTCTTCTATCGCAGCGAGATTAGTGGTTTCGGTTACCATCCTGCTCACGCAGCAGAATACGGTTTGAAGCAGTTCGACGGTTACGGAGAGACCGGTGACCAGTTGTTCTTGCAGGCAGCCCGCAACCAGGCTGACTATTTCGTTAGTGCCATGGATCCGGGTACCGGAGCGTTGTATTATGATTTCGAATATGCAATTGAAGGCCATGAGGCACTGAAAGCCCCTTGGGGGTCGGCGGCAGCCCAAGGCGAAGCTATTTCGCTGCTAACGCGTATCTATTCGGTCACCAACGAGCCGAAATACCTGGAAGCTGCCCGCCTGGCCATGCGGCCGCTGCAGGTCAAGGTCGAAGACGGTGGGCTTCTTCAAGATTTTCTGGGCCACCCGTATTATGAAGAGTACCCAACCGCGGTTCCCACCTATTCTCTGAGCGGCTTTATGTTCGCGCTAGTTGGCTTGCTTGATCTCTCGCAGATTGCGGATGATGCAACGGCGAAGCGCTTGTATCTAGAAGGCATTGGGACTCTGAGATTCTGTTTGCCGTTCTACGATATCAATGGCATTAGCCTGTACTGGCTATCCGACAGGAGTGGTACTCTGGCGTCCCTGGGCATCTCCGAGCAGTCTCACCTGATCCACATCACTCAGCTTCAGGCTATCAACCAATTCGAGCATGATGACCTCTTTGACTATTACATTGACCGTTGGATTAGCTACGTCGATTTCTAGCCCTGCCGAAGGTAGGGGCCGGGCGGATGACCTGACGGCCAGCTGCGTCGAGGCTGATCTGGCCCCTGGCAAACCGGCTGAGCTGTGATTGAGCCAGACCATGGAGTTCGGTGAGCTAAGCGGGCAGGCCAGTGGATCTGGTCCGTGGCTGGTGCTGCTGCACGGTAACGGTGAAGATCACCACTTGTTCGACCCGATGGTGCCGGTTTTGTCCCCCGGCTACCGGGTAGTGGCGCTGGACACCCGGGCCCACGGTCAGTCGCCGCGCGGAGTTGGCCCACTGACCATCGACCATCTGGTCGAAGACCTGGCCGGCGCGCTCGATGCGCTTGGTGCGGATCGGGTCGCCCTGGTGGGGTTTTCCGATGGCGGAAACATTGCTTTGGCCTTCGCCGCCGCCTACCCCGGCCGGATCAAATCACTGATCACCTACGGGGCCAACCTCTTTCCTGCTGGACTGCGCGCCGGTGTTTGGGTGCAGCTGCGTCTTGGGCTGGTGGCCCTGCGTGTGGCTGGATTGGTCTCTCGGCGGGCCCGGGCCCGGGCCCAGACGTGGGCCTTGATGACCGTTCAACCGCACATTGACCCCAGTGCACTAGCGGTGGTGACGGCCCCGGCCCTGATCGTGGCCGGGCAACGCGACGCCATCCGCCTTTCTCACACTGAGCTAATTGGGGCGTCCTTACCCAACTCGACGGTGACCATAGTTGATGGTGCCGGCCACATGCTCCCAAAAAAGGATCCCGATCGGTTCGTCCGCCTGATCCTGGACTTTCTCAATCACGAACTGGGCACCGATCCCGACCCGCACCCCGAACCAGTACCTGAGCCCTAACAGCAGCCAGCGGTCAGCTTCCAGTGGTCGCGACTGAGGTTACGTTGGTTTTGGCCTGTTTTTTGTGGCCTGTTCAGGGCCTATGGGCAATGACTTCGGCTGAAGTGTTGCCAGGGATACGGCGTGCCGCATCCAGCATGTGACCCGAAC
>WQXJ01000049.1 GCA_009784895.1 Micrococcales bacterium
GAGTAAACTCGGACGGCCAAGGTTCACTAACCTTCGGGATGTATGACTACATCCCCTCAGATCGCTCACCTTGTCCGTCTCGAGTAAACTCGGACGGCCAAGGTTCACTAACCTTCGGGATGTGGCGCAGCTTGGTAGCGCACCTGCTTTGGGAGCAGGGGGCCCCGGGTTCAAATCCCGGCATCCCGACCAGTTCGTGCCCGTTTGGCTTTCCGGTCGCGGGCAACTAGGTCTTAGACGCACACCTGGCCGCATTGGTGTTAGCGCACGGGGTGGGGGTGTGCTCACACGATTCAGACTTCGCTCGCTTTGACGGCTTGACCTGGACGCGGCCGACTGCCCCGACACGCCCCTGAGCCACGCGGTTCGCTGAAAGGGCCCGGCCAAACGGCGGTTTCACGCCGCCGGCGGACACCTAATTGCCGCCACCTTTAGGCCAGGGAGTTGAGTGCGCCGTCTACCGCGGCCAGTACCAACGGGTCCAGCCACCGGGGTACTTCCTTACCCACAAACGGCCGCGTCAAGCCATAGGACAGTTGCATCACAACGGCGACCACTTGCTCAAATCCGGCCTTGGGCACAACCTCGCTGGCCAGGGCGAAGATCTGCCCCATGATGTCATCGTTGACGACCGCGGCGCGGGCCCTAAGTTTGGCTGGTCCGGCGGTGGCCAGATCCGGCTGGCGCCACAGCGTCATGGCCATGGCCTCATCGGGGTACTGGCGGCAGTAGTCAGGAATTGCGCTGGCCACAGCCAGCAGGGCCGCCCTGGGTTGCGGCGCGTCTTTCATCATTTGGCTCAAGTAGCGATGCCAGCGGCCGATGGCGCGTAGCCACAGTTCGCCTGTCAGCTCGTCCCGCGAGGCGAACCTGTAATAGATCGAGCCCATCGGAGCACCGCAGGCCTGGCCAATTTGCGCCAAGGTGGCGTCCCGGCCGTTTTGGGCGACAGCCCGCTGCGCGCCATCGAGCAACTGATCGAGGCTAAAGACCTGCCGGCGAGCCACCAGGTAATTATAGCGGAGGCATTCTAGAGCTGCTATTCTAGAGGTAGTATTCTGGAATCAAGACACTAAATGCTCGTCAAGGCGGCCGCGGCCCAAAGTGCCAACAACGGCGACCGGGACCGAAATAACCCCGGCAGGCGGGTTGTCCAATCGAATGGAGAAGGCGTGAATCGAAGTCCAGTCAGCGGGGGTGACCCGGCCAAAGGTCAGCACAGGGCAGCTATGGGCACCACCGCCGCACAACTAGCTCAGCCGGCGAGCATCGCCACGGGAACGCCGGCCCCATCGGTGAACACGGCAAAAGGCCGGTCGAAGCTCTTACCAGGTAGTGACGTTGGACGGCTGGGCTGGCGCTGGACCGGCCGGGCTTTGGTGGGAATTGGAGTGTTCCACCAGATCCTGGGCCTAGTTGCGGGCTGGAGCATCATGGGCCAGGCCGCCCGCGACGGCCTGCTGAGCGCGACTGGACAAGACCCCGAATTCGCGTCGTTGTTTTGGTTCCTGTTCGCCGGCGTGGTGATGATCATGCTGGGATTGCTGGTTAGCTTCGTCAACTCAACTTTGCGCCGGCCGGCGCCGGTCTGGCTGGGTTGGTGGTTCGTGGGGATGTCGCTGGTTGGCCTGCCATTCGTTCCCGTGAGTGGGTTTTGGCTGACCTTGGCTCTGGGCATCTGGATGATTCTGGCCGCCCGCCCGGCCAAGGCCAACGCCGGCTGATAGTCACATCTGGCCACCTCCTTGTTTGGTCCGCCGTGGCTAACCGCCTAACCACGAACGAACTTCGTCAGTCAGAACAGGCCCGTTCAAGCGCGGGTTTGCCTGCGGCTATCCGCCCAGCCATAGGCCAAGCGCGGCGGCCGCCACCGCAGCTAGGCACATGGCACCGGCGTGCGCCGCGGCCAGGCGCCACCCGCTGGCTTTGACCAAGTCGGCTGACTGGACCAAGGCAGTCGAGAAGGTCGTGTAGCCGCCCAAGAAGGCCGCACCTTCTGTCCAAACCAGTCCCGTCCCGGTTTGGGCTGACTGCCAGGCAAACAACAAGCCCAGCAGAAACGCCCCGGACAGGTTGATGACAAACAGGTCCAGGCCGCGCCTAATCCGGCTCAGAAGAATGCCCAGTAGCCAGCGGCAAGTGGCACCAACGCCACCAGCCAAGAACACTGCGATCATGAGGCTTGCCGCCGATTCATCGCCAGCCGGGTCAGTCGCGCGGCCACCAGCGCGGCTGCCATCCCGCCCACCAGCGAGCCCAGGGCGTAGCCGGTGGCCAACCACGGGCTAGTGGGCAACCGTTCGGCAACCTGAACGCCAAAGGCTGAATAGGTGGTGAAACCGCCCAGCAGACCGGTGCCGACGCCCTGCCTTAAGCGAGAGCTCAAACGAGTCTCGGGGCCTTGGCCTGCCAGCCAAGTCAACAGCCAAGCCAGCACGGCCGTCCCTAGTAGGTTGATGCAGAAAGTGGCCCAAGGCCAGCCCTGGGCGGGCCAGATTTGGTCAATTGCGCTCCGGGCCAAAGTGCCGCAGCCGCCGCCCGCCAGCACAAAGGCGAGGACAATGCCGGTCTCTCGTGCCGGCATCGGCCACCGGTTTTTGGGTGCTGACTGGCGCGAGGCGTCGCGGCCATTGCCAGGTGGGGGAGTGCGGCGCGCCATACGCTTCCTTTTCGTTGTGGGCAGGCGCGCGGGTTCCGCCCGCCTGCTCGCGGGACAGGAACCATCAGCCGGGGGGCGGTTTGGGCCGGGACTGGTCAGCTGAAGCGACCGGCTTGGCCCAGGCGGGATCCATCACCGCAGGCCAGCCTAGCCGATCTGCGTGAGACCAGGTGATGTATAATGTGGTGTATGTTGCGTACCAATATCTATCTCGACCAGGGGCAGGTCGAGGCGTTGGATGCGGTCGCTGACCGGGATGGAGTTTCCAGAGCCGAGGTTGTCCGGCGACTGATAGACCGGGGGTTGTCAGGTCCCGGTCGCAACACGGACGAGCTGCTCAACGCGATTCGCGGCGCGGCTGGTTGTTGCCAGGCATTTGAGGTGCCCGGCCGTGGTCCAGGGGCGCGTGAGGAACACCTTGACCAAATGTGGGCCAAGCAGCCGTGATCCTGGTTGATTCAGACGTTGTCATCAGTCTTCTGCGGGGAGACCAGCGAGCCGTAGTTTTTTGGGAACAGGCCGCCGCCACCGAGGCCGTGGCGGTGAGCGTGGTAACGCTAACGGAGGTGATGGGCGGAATGCGGTCCAGCGAACGCCGCGCGGTGGCGAGGTTGTTTGCTGAGCTTCGCCTTGAACCGGTGACGGAAACGGTGGCACACCGGGCTGGCCAGTTGATGCGCCAATACCGGGCATCTCACGGAGGCATTGGCATTGCGGACTATCTCATTGCCGCCACCGCCGAATGCACTGGGGCCAGCCTGGCCACATTGAACGTTCGCCACTACCCCATGTTCGAGGGGTTGAAACCTGCCTTCCCGATGGGCTAGTTGGCAGTCACACGGAAAGGGGCCAGCGGGCAACCAGCCGGTCAGCGGCGTCGCCGGGCTAGAGGTCCCAGGCCACCAGGCCGTCTTGGTCGAGCACGCCCTCGGGCCACATCGACACGACTTAGTATCAATGCAGCTCAATCTGCCACGACCTAGTATCAACGCAGGTCAATCCGCCACGACTTAGTATCAACGCAGGTGTGAATTCTGGATGAGGCACAAAAGGCCTGGTCACTCCCGTCGCCCCAAAGCCCCAACCTGTCTTGATGCTAAGTCGCGGCCGGCCACCCTGTTTCGGTGCTAGGTCACAGCCGGTCAGCCTGTTTTGATGCTAGGTCACAGCCGGTCAGCCTGTCTCGGTGCTAAGTCGCGGCCGGCCCAACGCGCGTGGCGATCCCGGTTGGTCTAGCCAGCGCCCACGTGCGGTTGGCCCTGCGGTTCCGGATTGAGCCGCGTGGGCGGAGTGGTGTCCAACCTCGGTCTCGCGGCATTGTGGCTGGTCAATCCGCCTTTGGCGGCACAGGGCGGTTGGCGGCGAGGGGTGGTAGGCGGCAAGCAGGGGCGGGCGACCAGCCGGTCAGCGGCGTCGCCGGGCTAGAGGTCCCAGGCCACTAGGCCGTCTTGGTCGAGCACGCCCTCGGGCCAAACCGCCCGGACAATGCCGGCAGCGGCTAGCGCCTTGCGGCAGCCGGGGCAGGGCGGGTCGGTGATGTATGCGGTGGCGCCTTTGGTGTCGCGCGTGGCGAAGAGCAGGGCGTTGACCTCGGCGTGAATGGCGATGCAAAAGCCCGGCGTGCCAGGACGGTCGTAGTCGCCCAGGCCCGGGATCTGCGTGTAGTCCAGCTGGCCGCGCGGGCAGGCGCCCTCAAGGCAGTCCGGCCGGCCGGGGGCGGCGCCGTTATAGCCGGTGGCAATAATGCGGCGCTCATGCACGATGACGGCGGCGACCTGGCGGCGAACGCATTTGGCTCGGGCCGCCACGGCTTGGGCAATGCCCAGGAAGTATTCGTCCCAGCCCGGTACTGTGCGCCGCGGTTGCTCGTCCATCAAAGTCCAGCCTTTCGTCCAGAGGACAATCATGCCGCTTGGCGGGCCCAGTTGAAAACCGGCGGCGCACAGTTCGCGGCCTTCGGCGAGATTACCGCCCGCAGGGCTGGCGCCATCGGCCTCCTGGCCCGGTTGGTCCAACGGATGTTCACCGCCTAACGGCAGCGCCAGCGGAGCCGCTTGGGTTCACTGCCAGCCCTCGATGGCGGCGCGCGCCTGGGCGATTCGGATCATGACGTGTCCCGGTGCGATCCCCAGCCGTTTGATGAATCGGCTAACCGAGATCGCCGCGCCGGCAAAGCAAAGGGCAACCGAGTCCTGCTCAAGGTGGTCTATGGCCTTGACCAGCGGGCGTAATGTGGTCGGGGTCCGCGAGGTCGACAGTGGCACAACGCCAATTAGGTCAAAGGGGGTGCCGGCTCGCATCTCGTCGAGCGTGACCACTATCACTGGCCGGGTCTTGCCGACCTCTCCTTTCTTGGCGGCGCCCAGGGCCGCCAGCCAGATCTCGCCGTGACGGGGATCAGGAGGCGCTGGCTGGGTCACCGCTTAGTTCCTCCCACTGGGCCAATTGGGCCATGAACTGCCGATCCTTGATGTCTTCTAGCCAGGCCGCTCGCTCCTCAGCGTAAGCGCGTTCTCGCCAGACCTGCCTGCCAAGCTGACCCATGTAGGCCGAGAGCGTCAGGCCGCTGTCTTTGGCCGCCTGGGCGAAGTTGTCGCGGGCCGAGGCAGGCATACGGACCAAGGCCACGGGCTCCGATTTGGCGCTACTATTCATGCATTGATTTTAGCATCGAAATGCGCATCGATTGGGGACTACGATCCTAAGCAGGCCGCACTGGGAGCAGCTCGATGTAGCCGCGTGAGCCGAGCGGTTCGAGTTGGATGCGCGGCTCTTGGTCATGCCAGGCGTAGCCCAGCAGCGACGGGTCGTATTTGGCGGTGGCCTGCTGCAATTCATCAATTGCCTGGCAATAGTTTTCCTCTTCGAACGGTTCACCTTGGAAGGCCAGATAGGTCGCGGCGGGCAGGTCGATAACGTCAAAACCTTCCGGCAAAACGCCGTCCCAATCGCTGGCCACGTCGACGCCTTGGACGTATTCGGAGGTGCCTGGCAGGCGGTAGGCCCCAGAGAGCCAGTAACCGCCTGGCTCGCTCAGGGCCGGTTTGATCGAAGTCAGCAGCCCCCAGATGTCGCAGGAGACCTCTTCGCAGTAGGCGAAGTAGTCAGTGGCTCTGATGCCTCGTTTGATGATGGCTTTGCGATTGGGCTTTTCGATAATTGAGACAAAAACAGTGCGCAGCATGTCCACGATGGGTTTCCTTTCCACAGATGCGAATTTGACGCCGAAAGGTGTAAACAACCAGACCGGGCCGGGGTTCTTGGCGAAATCAGCCGGATTGCGACCGAACTCTCGGAAGAAGGCTCGTTGAAAGCCGTCAACTGAACCAAAGCCAGATTCGAAGGCCACCTCGGTAATGAGGCGATCGCCATCGCGCAGCTTCACAGCGGAATTGGCCAACCGCAACCGCCGGATGTAGGTGGCCGGCGTCATGCCGGTGTGCTCCAAAAACAGACGGTGGGAATGCCAGGGTGAGTACAGCGAGACCCGGGCCAAGTCCGCCAGGGTGATGGTCTCAGCTGGGTGCGCGGCGATGAAGTCTTGCATCCGCTGGACCGCCTCGACCTGTGGCTTCAGATTACTCACCCCTTTTGTGTTGGCCGTTCACCTCTTCGGTGATAACCATCATTTGACCGGCGGGCCGATCTTGGCTCGACCGTCCTTGCCAAACTGCCGACCCAAGCCGGCCGGCTAGAGGCAATTGAGGCCATAAGCCAGGCAGCCGCCCTGCGGCAGCAAAGCAGCAAAAACAGAGCAGTTATCTATCAACGAGCCTTAACAATATGTGCCCAATTCCGTCACTAAACCGCAGTTCTACCGATGTTACGGCCACCTTGGCACTCGAGGCGGCGCCAGCCTGGGCCTAGGAGACACGGATCTGAGTATCATCGTCGCAGCGTTGGGGCTGATGCGGCTTGAAACGCAGGTAATTGAGGCACACCTGAGGGGACTTTTCTGATGCGGAACAAAACCACCATTGCGGCGGCTGCTGCCGCCGGGCTGATCGCGGCCGGCCTGGCCTTCCCAGGCATCTTTGCGGCCAACGCCGCGCCACCACCCATCTCACCGGTCACCCGGGTTCCGGGACAGGACGCTTCGACGCAAATTGGGCTGGCCTGGCACACGGCCAGGGTCACCAGTGGCCAGCCTCCCGAGACCCGGCTGTCTTGGGGCCCGGCTGGCGGGTTTACGTGCAGCTATGCCAACTGGGACTCTGCTGTCAAACCGGTGCTCAGAGTAGACGGTGGGGTGGGCTACGCCAAGGCCTTCCTGTCGCAGCTGACGCCAGGAGCCAGCTACCAATACTGCGTGCTTTCGGCCCTGCAGACGCAGCCAATCACCAGTTCGTTGACAATGCCGGTCTCGAACAGCGCCTCAACGACGTTCTTGGCCTTTGCCGATGCGGCCTGGAGTTCAACTGCCTCCGCTAACTCTTTCCGCAACACGGTTGAGTCGGCCCAAAGCCAGTATCCTGGCGCCAGCTTCATGACTCACAACGGGATTTTGACCAGCACCGACACTGATCTGGCGCGCTGGGACGGGTTCCTCGAACACGCGGCCCCAGTGTTGGATCGTATGGCCTGGGCGCCAACCCAGTCCTACAACGCCAACATCAGGTTCGCCCACGGCACGGCCGTGCCGCTGGAAGGCACAACCAACAACAGTGGCTTCTACGCCGTGCGAGACGGGCAGGTTTTGGTGCTTGTCATCAACACCTACGTCACCACCAACATCGCCGCGGTGAGGACCTTTATCCAACAACAGACCAGTAATGTCTCCGCCGACACCTGGGTAGTGGCCTCGGTGCCAACCCAGATCTATGGGGCGTCGGCGACATCTAGCACCTATTTGACCGGGCTGAAACAAGCCTTCAGCGACGCCAAGGTCGCGCTGGTGCTGCAGGGCGGCTCCAGGGCCTACACCCGCTCTTGGCCAATCACGTCTGGCGCCAGCACCTCCACGGTTTTTAGGGACTACCCAGGAACAGCGACAGTGGCCACCAAAGACGGCACCGTCTATGTGACACCTGGGGCTAGTGGGGCTGATTTGGCGACCGTGCCTGCGGCTGCGCTGACGGGTTCGAGTTCATGGCTCGCCGTGGCCAGCCCCAACGCCAGTGGGACTGCCACTCAGGCGGCCAAGAAGTCCTACTCAGTCATCACCGCCACCCCAAGCGAGCTGAAGGTGGCAGCCCAGATGGTCGACGGCACCAAACTGGACGAATTCACAATCAACCGCGGATCAACCCCGGCCTACGAGCCCAGGCCACTAGCGCTGACCGGGTTGAACAACTCCTTCGGTACCGACGCCAAGACCAGCCGCACCATCACCTGGCTGGGTTTGGCGACCGCTGGTTACACCAACCCCTACTACAAGATTGTGCCCGCCGGCCAAAACATCGACGCGGCGCCGGCCATAACCGCCGGCTGCAATGCACCGGCCAGAATGGTCTCGGCCTTGAGCACCTACAACTCTTACACCTGCCAGGTGTCCGGGCTGAGCGCCGGGACTACGTACACCTACAAGGTTGGCGCCCAGGTGGGGGCACGTCCCTACGAATCGAAGGCCTACAGTTTCGCCACGGAGCTGGGCTTGGATAAGTCCGAGTTCAAGTTCCTCGACCTGGCTGATAGCCAAGGTGGCGCGGCCAATTACAGCCAATTTTGGGGACAGACACTTACAACCGCGACCAAAAACCACCCGGACGCGGTGCTAGTAACCCAAAGCGGCGACATCGTCGATGACACCACCGCCGCCCACCTGACCGGATGGCTTGCCGGAACAGGCGACAGCCTGGCCAACGTCGCCTTCAACCCAGTCTTGGGAAACCATGATTCGGCCTCCGCCGCCCAGCCAATGTGGAAAGCCTTGTTCCCACGCGACTCGGTTACACGGTATTCCGGTTCGGGCGCTCTCCAGTACGCGCAGATCTACCGCAACGCGCTGTTCTTGCATATCAACACCAACCTTGAGTCGGTGGCTGATCTAAACGTGACCGAGCAATGGGTCAAAGAGACAGTCAAAGCCAACGGGTTCGATGACGGGGACGTGGGGAAGTTCATCATCGTGGTGGAGCACAAGTCGCCGTTTGGCGGGTCTCACGCCAACGGCAATGGCACCTATCCGCAAGGATCGACCTATACCAGCAGGAATCTGATTGACCGCCTGCCCCGGATCTACAGCGAAGCTGGCGTAGATCTAGTCTTGGCTGGTCACGACCACAGCCTGGTCCGGTCGCTGCCAATCCAATGGTCGCCGCAGCAGAACAAGGCCGTCTGGGACCGGGCCAATCTTGGCCTGACCACCATCAATTCTGACACCGACGGCCTGGTCTATTTCATCCCGCACCAGGCGGCCGACAAGGGCCCCTATTCGATCACGCTGAGCCAGTACCCTTGGATCGCCAAATACACCTCTCCAGCTAGGGCTTTGAACAACAACGCCTACGCCGTGGTTACGGTCAGCCAAGACGCCATCAGAGTCAACACCTACTTTGTGGGCGATCCGGTCAACCCGGTTGACAGCTTCTCCGTGGTGCAGGGTTATCCCGATCCAACGGTCTCCGCGTCAAGTTCCACCATCTCCATTGGTGGCAGAGACACCGGCCTGGCGGTGACGGTTTCGACCAACCAGAAGACTTGGTCGGCTTCCAGCGCGGCGTCTTGGTTATCCGTCACCTCCACCGGGGCCGATGGCGCCCTCCTCACCATGACGGCCCAGCCCAACCCGCTGGCCTCGCCGCGCACCGCAGTGGTGACCCTGCGGGCGGGAACAGCCACGTCTACTGTGACGCTGACTCAAGGCCCGGCCAGCTAGCCACGCAAAGCAAGGCCGCTCATGTGAGGAACCGGCGCGGCTTTCGCGGAATCCAATCTGGGAGACTCCGCCGGGTTCCTCACGGGTCGTCAATGAGCGAAGTCTGAATGCGGCTGATGATCGCTGGGAGGTCATGGTGCAGGGTTTGCCGCACGATCGCCGGGCTTACGAGCATGTAGCCGTGCGCTATGCGGTTACGCATTCCCCACATCAGTGGCCAGTCGTCACCAAAAAGCTTGTTTCGGAAATCGGGTTCTAGCGCCGCTAGGGTCTCGACTCCGGCGGACAAACGCATGCAAATTGCGTCTATCACCACCTGGTCATCGAGGTCGCGGTCGGCATAGACCTGCATTGTTTGGAAGTGGGAAAGCGCCTGACTTAGCACCTCAGATGGTTGCCGGTTCACAGGGCCACGGCCTCGTTGAGTATGCGACCACGTATCTCGGGACGCAGGGCGCTGTCGGGGTGGAGGTCAACCGGCGCACCAACTATCTGGCTGATTTGGTATTGGAGGACTTCCAACTGCATGAGGCTAAGCGGTGTTCCCATCGTGAAGAGAAGATCGATGTCCGAGTCATCATTGTCCTGGCCGGTTGCCACCGAACCAAACACTCGCGGGTTGGATCCATCGTTTTCTGCCAGCAACCGCCGGATCGGCTCAGTATTGCGGCGCAGCCGTCGAGCAAGTCTGGACGTGCCGTGGAAGTGCAGCAGTCGCGACACCTCAGGCTGGCTCCGCCCAATTTGGGTGGCGATCTGCGACTGGGTCATTCCCTTGGCAGCGGCCCGGCGCACGGCCGTGACCAGCTCTTGGCGAGCTTTGGCCACCGCCTCGTCTGCGCGACGGGCTACTTGGGCAAGACTGGCCGGCATCTTCCAAGCATAGCAAATACTATACTCACAGGCTGGCGGGCACTTCGGAAGGGAGCGACGACGCAGGCACCGCGTGGCAGTTGGAGTCTTGCTCCTAGGACGGATGCCGCGCGCCGGGCTGGCGCGATTGACTTGACCTCCGGGGTGTCGGTTTCGTCAACCGGGGCGCCGGTGCCACCATTTGGGTAGCCCGCCGCGCGGGCAGACCGCAATAGCCAGCCAGAAAGGTCTCCAATTACTCCGAACCAGCGATCAAGCCAGCCGCGGCTTGGGGCGGCCGTTCGATGGCTCGTGCTGATCGCAGCTCTGCTGTGTGCGCTGGCTGGGGTGATGGCGTGGGACTGGTTGAACCGGGGCGATGGCGACCAACTAGCCCACGACCGCCAGTTAGAGCTTTGGCAAAACCGAACCGGACAGCTTCCGGCGGAAGCGGAACTCGACGCGGCCCTAGAGGCCCTGGCGGCTTTGCCGCCGGAGGTGGCCCCGACTGCCGAAATACCTCCATACCAACGGGCGGCCTTTGGCCCGGCCTGGCAGGACACTGACCACAACGGCTGCGACACCCGGAATGACGTGCTGAAACGTGACCTGACCCAGGTCGAGTTCAAGCCTCGAACTCACGATTGCGTTGTCATTTCCGGCGTCTTAGAAGACCCCTACACCGGAGACACCATCAACTTTGTCAAAGGCAATACGACCTCAACCGAGGTCCAGATCGACCACGTTATTCCGCTCAAACAGGCTTGGCAGGCCGGTGCCTGGGCCTGGAGTGACCAAAAGCGGCTCGAGTTCGCCAACGACTTTGACGAGCTGCTGGCCGTGTCCGGCCAAGCCAATCAGTCCAAAGGCGACAAAGGCCCTGCTAACTGGCTGCCGGCTCAGAACCAGTGCCCCTACGCCATCACCTACGCCCAGATGGCCAACCGCTACGACCTGGCCCTACCTGGGGCGGACCGCGACCAACTGACAGCCATGCTGACCGGCCCTTGCAGGCAGACTTGACCCGCACCAGCCAATAAACCGGCCCTACCCGGTGGGCATGGGACAATACTGCGCGTGTCTGAACCGACCACACCGATATCGCCACTTGACCAAGATGGCTTGGCTAGGGCCGTTGAAGAGGCACTTGCCGGCATCGGGCAAGCTGAAGACGTAGAGCAACTGGCCCAGGTGCGCCGCGCCTACACTGGCGAGGCCAGCGCTATTGTCCAAGCCAACCGGGCCATCAAGTCTCTTGACCACAGCCAAAGAGCCCAGGCCGGCAAGAACGTTGGCGCCGCCAAACGCCAAGTTTTCCAGGCCCTGGAACAGCGCCAGGCCGCCTTGGAGGCCCAAGCCGCCGCCGGCGCCCTGGCCAGTGAGACAGTTGACGTCACCCTGCCAACTGCCCGCCAAACGCCGGGCGCTCGCCACCCAGAGGAGTTGCTGCAAGAGCGCATTGCCGATGTTTTCACGGCCATGGGCTGGACCGTGGCTGAAGGCCCGGAACTAGAGGCGGAGTGGTTCAACTTCGACGCATTGAACTTCGACCCGGACCATCCGGCCCGGCAAATGCAGGACACTTTCTTCATCGACCCACCAGGCAGCGGCTTGGTCCTGCGCACCCACACTTCGCCGGTTCAAGCCCGCGTTTTGTTGACCCAGGGCGCGCCCTGCTACGTCGCCGTGCCGGGTAAGACCTTCCGCACAGATGAGCTTGACGCCACCCACACCCCGGTGTTCCACCAGGTCGAGGGCCTGGCAGTGGACCGCGGGCTGACAATGGCGCATCTGCGCGGCGCTTTGGACCACCTGGCGCACGCCATGTTTGGGCCCGATGCCGACACTCGCCTAAGGCCTTCGTTCTTCCCCTTTACCGAACCGTCAGCTGAGATGGATCTGCGCTGTTTTGTCTGCCTGGGGGCCGAGGCCGCCTGCCGGACCTGTGGCGGCACCGGATGGATCGAATGGGGTGGCTGTGGCATGGTCGACCCGAATGTGCTGATCGCCTGCGGCATTGACCCATGCGAATTCCAGGGTTTCGCCTTCGGTATGGGGATCGAACGGACCTTGATGTTCAGAAACGGTGTCACCGATATGCGAGACATGGTCGAGGGCGACGCCCGCTTCTCTTTGGGATATGGGGTGAGTGTCTGATGCGAATCCCACTGCCTTGGCTAGATGAGTTTGCCCCGCTCGAAGGCAAAGACGCCGCCGGCGTGGCTGCGGCGCTGGTCACAGTTGGTTTGGAAGAAGAGGCCATTCACGGCTCGGGTGTGACCGGGTCGCTGGTGGCCGGCCGGGTGGTGTCCAAGCAGGCCGAACCACAGAAAAACGGCAAGACAATCAACTGGTGTCAGGTTGATGTTGGCAGCGCGCACGGGGCAGTGCGCGGCATAGTCTGCGGCGCGGACAACTTTGGCGCCGGTGACTTGGTGGCAGTGGCACTGCCCGGCGCCCAGCTGCCCGGCCCGTTCCCCATCACAGCCCGCAAAACCTATGGTCATGTTTCTGACGGCATGATCTGCTCCGAGCGCGAACTGGGCTTGGGGGAGGACCACACCGGGATTATTGTGCTGGCCTCGAAGGGCATTGACGCCGCGCCGGGAACGGACCTGATCCCGCTGCTTCACCTTGACGAACAGACCGTTGAGATCAACGTCACCCCGGATAGGGGCTATTGCTTCTCGGTGCGCGGCGTGGCCCGCGAGTTTGCTCACGCCACCGGAGTTGAGCTAGCCGACCCGGCCGCAGTTGAGACGCCGTCGGCCACGGCAGATGGCTTCGCTGTTGAGGTCGATGACACCAACCCGCTCCGCGGCCAAATTGGCTGCGACCGCTTTGTCGCCCGGGTAGTTCGCGGGGTCGACCCGGCAGCCGCCTCACCAGCCTGGATGCAACGTCGCTTGAACCAGGCCGGAATGCGACCGATTTCCTTGGCCGTCGACATCACCAATTACGTCATGCTGGAGCTGGGTCAGCCCTTGCACGCTTACGATCTGCACCAGGTCGCCGCGCCTATCGTTGTGCGCCGGGCCCTGCCAGGCGAAGACCTGGTCACCCTAGATGAGGTCGAGCGGGCCTTGGACTTAGAGGATCTGCTCATCACCGACTCGCCCGATGGCCTGAAAGCCAGCCGGGTTTTGGGGCTGGCCGGCGTTATGGGCGGGGCCTCCAGCGAGGTGCGTGGGGCCACCCACGACTTGCTGATCGAAGCCGCCCATTTCGACCCGATCAGCGTGGCCCGGACCGCCAGGCGGCACAAACTCTCCAGCGAGGCGGCCAAGCGCTTCGAACGCGGCGTTGACCCGGAGCTGGCCCCGAAGGCGGCCGAGCGCGTGGTTGAGCTGCTGGTCCGCTACGGCGGAGGCGTGGCCGTGGGTGAGGTCACCGACTTCAATAGTCTCGTTGCACCCGCGCCTATCAGCTTCGATCCGGCCTATCCCGAGGCTTTGGTGGGCGTGTCTTACAGCCCCCGGCGGGTCAAGGACCTACTTGAGGCGATTGGCTGTCAAGTCAGCCCGGCTGGCGGCCAGGACGCCGAAACCAGCGGCCGGCTTGGGGCGCAGGCCGGCGCCGGCGATTGGCTGGTGATACCGCCAAGTTGGCGCATCGATCTGACTCGCCCGGTCGATCTGGTCGAGGAGGTCGCCCGTCTGGACGGCTATGACAAAATCGAGTCGGTTTTGCCGGCCGCACCGCCCGGCACTGGCCTGACCACTTCCCAGCGCCTGCGCCGTTCGGTTGCCCGTGCCCTGGCCGATTTTGGCCTGGTCGAGGTGTTGACCTATCCCTTCGTTGGCCATGAAACATTCGATCAGCTTGGTCTCTCGCCCGATGACGGTGCTCGCCAGGCCGTCAAACTGGCCAATCCGCTTGACTCGGCGGCCGGCTTGATGCGGACTGCGCTGCTTCAGACGCTGCTGGGCGCGGCCCGGCGCAACGCTGGGCGGGGTCTGACCGATCTGGGTTTGTTCGAACTGGGACTGGTGACCAACCCGGCGGCCTCGCTGGCCCCGGTGCCAGTGCCGCCGGCGGATTGCCGGCCGGCGCCTGAGGTAATGGAACAGATCTTTGCCGGCGTGCCGGCCCAGCCGCGGCATGTCGCCGGGGTGCTGATGGGCCAACGTCAACTGGCCGGGGTGTGGGGTCCGGGCCGGGCGGCTGATTGGGCCGATTCGATTGAGGCGGCCAGGGTGGTGGCCCGGGCCTGCCATGTGGCGCTTGAGGTCCAACAGGACTGCGCAGCGCCTTACCACCCGGGTCGTTGCGCCCGGCTGAAGGTGGCTGGGGCCGCAGTTGGTTGCGCTGGCGAGCTTCATCCAGAGGCTTGCCGTAACTTTGGCCTGCCGGCCAGGACGAGTGCCTTTGAGCTCAACCTTGACGCCCTGATCCAGGTCTCGCCGGCCGTGGTTCAGGCCCAAGAGCTCAGAACTCAACCGGTGGCTAAGGAAGACCTAGCTTTTGTGGTGGCTTCGACGGTGGCAGCTGGTGCGGTGGTTGAGGCTGTTCGTGGCGCTGTGGGTGATCTGGCCGAATCAGTCGAGGTCTTTGACGTCTACGCCGGCGACCAGGTGCCGGCCGGATCAAAGTCGGTGGCGGTGGCGCTGCGTTTGCGCGCGGCTGACCGGACCTTGAGTCCGGAAGATGTGGCTGGTGCCAGAAACCGCGCGGTCAAGGCCGTGGCCAAGCAACTGGGCGGTGAACTCAGGGCCTAGGGGACTGGTGTTCAACACCAGTCCCCAAGGCCACCAACTATGCTCGCCACCGCGTTTTCGCAGGTGGCGCGAGCGCCACCTTGCGTGCAACCCGGCCGGGGCGTGGTAAATGACCACGCCCCTAGGGAAATGTGCACCAGCCCCAAGCCACGGGCCTGGTCGGTTTACCAGCCGGTTCCTATTTGGGCGGTTGGCTGCCATTTGCCGCCACCCTTGGCCTGGTAGTACATCAACTTGCCGTCATTAGTCCGGCCA
>WQXJ01000050.1 GCA_009784895.1 Micrococcales bacterium
CGCTGCTACACTGTTTCACCGCGCGCCATTAGCTCAATTGGCAGAGCAGCTGGCTCTTAACCAGCGGGTTCGGGGTTCGAGTCCCTGATGGCGCACTTCGAGGAGAGCCGAGCGCCAACGAGCCAGCTCGGTTGGTCGAGGCCGACGAAGAAGTTGACGAGGCCTGTAGGGCCGAGGAGCACCACCCGGAGCCCTAATCCCAGTAGTCCTCAGGGTTGGCAGAAAGAGCAAGTGGGGCTGAAGCTTGCGGCACTGGCACGGCGCGAGGCGCCGTCAAGTGGGGCGAAGACCGGCTGTAAGTTGAGGCGATATGGCCGGCCGTCTGCAAGGCCGGGATGACCATGTCGACCATCAGTCGCAGGTCGATCGGTAGCGAAGTTGGCCTGACAGTGAAACCGTCGCAGGCTTCGTCCTGCACCCAATCGACGCAGAACTCGGCCAAGTCGTCGGGGTGGCCCACAAAGCGGGCCTGACCGTCACCCAGCTCGACCCCAGTCATCTCTTCGGCCAGGTCTTTGCGGGCCTCGGCTAGACCAGATTCGGTCGAGAGGGTGATCGACAGGTCCACCAAGGTTTTAAGGTCATCGGGGTTGCGTCCGGCATCGGCCGCGAGGGCGCGCAGGTCACGGCGCTGCTTGGCCGCGTCGGCCTTGTTGACCACTTGGGTACGGACCACGCTGGCCTGCCTAGCAGCCAGGCCGATGGCGTAGTCGTCGTTGGCCCGCATGACCAGTGTTGGTGGGGCCGAAAAGGCGGCCGAGCCAGCGGCCTCACCCAGTCGCTGCTGGCGCAAGGCCCTGGCCGAGGCGGCGGTGGCGGTTAGGGCCGGCGAGTCAGACCAAGTGTCTTCGACGGTGGCCGCTAGCACCTCAGTTGACTGTTGGCCGGCCGCAGGTGTTAGTTCCGGCAGAACCAATTCCCAGGCATGGCGGCCCTCGCTGGCCACCTCCAACTCCACAAGGGCCGGTACCAGCGAGGAGGCCTCGGCTCGTGAGGCGTTGACGGCCGGTAGTAGCTGGATGCCCTCTGTGGCTTTGGCCAGGCGTGTGGCCAGCCGAACGGCGTCCAAGGCGCCGCGCCGGCGGGCCGAATAGGGCGGGTTGCCCATGGCCGTGTCGTCCAACGCCACAAAATCAACCAGCCCGCGTTGGGCCGTGCGGGCCAGCCGGGCTAAGCCGCCAAGGTTGATGGCCTCGGCCCGGCGCTCGTCGTCTTGGTCCTCAATCCGGGAGGGGTAGCGCGACACCGCGGGGGACAGCTCAGTGCCAATTGTGATTCTCTTGGGCTGGTTGGCTGTTGGCCCCGAACTTGGCGCCGAGGCCGGCCGCAGCTCTTTTGCAGGTTGTCGGTGGGACAGGACAGTGGTGTTGGCCGCGTCAAACATTAGGACGGATCAGTTGCCTCAAGTAGGGGGAAAAACCGTGTGGCGGGGGGCGGCCACCTCTTGCTTTTGAGGCTATGTCGCCAATTTGCCGTTGTCAATTTGGGCCGGCTTTTGCTCATGCCCGATGCCGGCCGGCGACAACCAGCCCACCGGCCAGCTTCGCTGTAGCCGGGAAAGGCGACCAGCGGCTGGCGCCGCGCCGCCGGCGCGGTGAGCCAGCCCAGAGCGGCGCCTGAGGTGTGATCCCAATGACCAGTCCCCGAGTCCCAAATCCCGTGAGTTGTCTAGGCTGTCCCGCGCTAAGTGAGGTGATCCGCCCTAGGATTAGAACGGCTAACGATCCTTCGCGAGGTGAGGTACGCAATGTCCCAAGACCCCAGGGTAGCCCTGGTTACTTGCAGTCAGTTCCCCGATCTAGATGCTTACGACTCGGTGCTGGTTCCGCGCCTGCGCTCAATGGGGGTTGATGCCCAGCCGGCCGTCTGGGATGACCCAGCAGTTGACTGGGATTCTTTCGCCTTGTCGGTTGTCCGCTCCACCTGGGACTACCCCGGCCGCCGGAGCGAGTTCCTGGACTGGGCCAAGTCTGTGCCCCGTCTAGCCAACCCGGCAGCGGTGCTGGAATGGAACACGGACAAGCATTACCTGCAAGACCTCGACAAACGTGGCGTCAGGATTATTAGGACGTTGTGGCTGGAGCCGGATGGTGAAAACACCGGCCGGGCCATGCACACCCGCTTCCCGGCTGGAGGCGACTTTGTGCTCAAACCGGCCATTGCCGCTGGCGCCATTGGGGCCGGTCGTTACACGGCCAATGACCCCTACCTGCGCGGGCGAGCCATTACTCACGCCCGCAACTTGCTCAGTGAGGGCCATTCGGTTTTGGTTCAGCGTTACATTCCTTCGGTTGATGCCCTAGGCGAGGTGTCGATGGTCTTCCTCGACAACAAATTCGCCTACGCCGTCCGTAAGGGCGCCATGCTGCACGGTCCGCAAGAAGCCACCGACCGGCTTTACCAGCGTGAGCACCTTGATGGCGGCTATCAGCCAAGCGACAAAGAGCTAGATATTGCCAACCGGGCTGTGGCCGCCGCCATGGATACTCTGGGCAATCCGCTCAAGCCGTTCTTGTATGCCCGCGTCGACCTGGTTGAGGCCGAGGATGGCGAGCCAGTGGTGCTCGAGTTCGAAGTAACCGAACCATCACTCTTCCCCGAACTGGCCGCGGGCGGCATTGATTTGGTTTGCCGGTCCATTGCTGGACGCCTCTCGCCTGTATAGGGGTATCTGGCTCGTTGTCCTTGGGGAGGTTGACTCCTGGCACTTAGCAGCCTAAGTGGCCTAAGTGGGCGGGGCTGAGCCCTGGGAGAATACTGACAGGCGCCATCCCAGCGGCGCGCGTGGTTTAGGCTCGCAGTCGTGGTGAACCTAGATGCCATTACCCAGGTTGGTCAGGGCCGGCCCTTGGTCTTGGCGCATGGTGCCGGTGGCAGGGTGCGCGGTGATTTTGGTCACCTGATCCAAAGACTCAAAGGCACTCGCCGGCTGGTTGGCTACGACTACCCCGGATCGGGCCGCAACCCGTTGATTGGCCAGCCGCTGACCCTGGACCTTCTGGCTGATTCCCTGGTCGACGCGGCCGGTGCGGCCGGCGAAGTGACCTTCCCAGTTTTGGGCTACTCCCTGGGCGCCGCGGTAGCCGTCACGGCCGCCTCGCGCCATCCAGACCGAGTCACCGGTCTCATCTTGACCTGTGGTTTTGCCCACGTCGATAGGCAATTCAGGGCCTTTTCCTTGATGTACCAGGCTCTGCTGGCAGGTGGTGACTTCAGCGCGATTGGCCGGTTGCTGGCAGGCCGGGTGGGCCCAGGTGTTCACCCCGATCCGGATGAGGTGCGCAGCCGTGAAGCCCGCGTGGCCCAATTGGCCCAAGGCATTCAGCCAGGTTCGGGCCAGCAACTGGCAGTTGCGGCCTCGGTCGACCTTGCCCAGGTCCTCAGGTCGATCGGGTTGCCCACCTTAGTTATCGTGGCGGGCGAAGACCAGCTGGTCCTACCTCAGACCCAACGTGAGCTTTCGACCCTGATGCCCAAGTCAGAAATGATTGAATACCCACATTGTGGCCATGTCATCTCGCCAGCCCAAGGCGATATCTGGGCCAGGGACATCTCGAACTTCCTCGAGCGCCACCATCTCTAGCAGTTGAGGTTAGGGGCATGGCCGGTACCGCCCTGCCGGCTTGCCCGGGACGAGGCTTGGGTTGATACTTGTCTCAGCCAAACCTCAGCATTAGGAGACTGTAATGCGACCGAACTCGACCGCTCTGGTCCTAATCGAATTCCAAAACGACTTCACCTCGCCCGGCGGTGCCCTGCATGATGCCGTCAAAGCGTCGAT
Organism: Micrococcales bacterium; assembly: GCA_009784895.1. Classification (NCBI taxonomy): domain Bacteria; kingdom Bacillati; phylum Actinomycetota; class Actinomycetes; order Micrococcales; species Micrococcales bacterium. The sequence goes on from WQXJ01000050.1 coordinate 3,782, forward strand.
GGAACGCTCGAACATGCTAGCCAACACGGTCGCCATGGTGGCGGCCGTGCGACCTTTAGGCGTTCAGGTGGTCCACTCACCGATCAGCTTTGCCCCAGGCTATTGCGAGATCAACGCCCACCCTTACGGCATTTTGGCCGGTGTGGTTGGCGCCACCGCATTTGTCAAAGGCGAATGGGGTTCGCAGATCGTCGACGACCTGACCCCAGATGCGGCTGACATTGTGCTTGAAGGCAAACGCGGCCTGGACGCCTTTGGTTCAACCAACATTGACTTCATTTTGCGCTCGAAGGGCATTGAAACGATCGCCTTGGCCGGCTTGTTAACCAATTGCTGCGTCGAGTCGACGATGCGTTCAGCCTACGAGCGCGGATTCGAGGTCATTACTTTGACCGATTGCGTGGCCGGGACTTCGCATGAAGAGCATGACAACGCCGTCAAATTCGACTATCCCATGTTCTCCAAGCCCATGACTCACACCGAGTTCATTGAGGCGGTCAAGGGCGCTGGCGTGGCCGATTCGTCCCGGGGCTACTGACTGAAGCGACGTTGACCTCGGCTAGTCCAGCGATTGCCGGCGGTCTACCAGCCCGGCCGGGCTACCTCTGCTAGCACTTCTAGCACGTGGCGGTAGGTCCGCCCAGTGGCCCGGCTGATGCCAATTTCGCAGGTCCGGTTGGCAGTGACATAGGCGTCGAATTGGCCGATGCCGCCTGCCGCCTTGGCCCTTTCAGCTTCGGCTTGGGCAATGGCTTGGGCTTCGGGGCCAGTGGCGCTGGCTGTCAGTTCAGGATGCAACATGCCCCTATCGCCAGCGAAGCCACAGCAACCCCAAGTGGGCGGCACAAAGACAGTCTCGGCCGCCATCTCAGCCAGGGCCACTAGGTCATCGACAGCACCTAGGTGGACTGTTGAGCAGGTTGGGTGGACCGCGATTGCCGCCAAAGGCTGGGGAACCACCAGTCGGCTGGCCAAATGTTTGCGAACGTAAGAAGTGGCATCAATCACTTTGAGGCGCTGGGCCAATTCGGCCTGCGCCACCGGCAGGGCGGCGGGCAAGGAGGTCAGGGTTTTGGTGCAACTGGCGGCGTCCGCCACCACTGGCCACCGGCCCTGCCCGCTGGCCCGCCATAACACGCCAAAGACCCGTCTGGCCATCTCGCGCTGGCCACTGACCAGACCCTTTGACTGCCAGACCGTGCCGCAACAAAGGTCCTCGATGTGCTCAGGCATTATCAATTCGACACCGGCCATGGCGGCCAGCTGGCGCAGGGCGCCGCCCACTCCCGGCCCGGCACCAGATGGCGCAAACAAAGAGTTGATGCAGGTCGAAAAGAACACGGCAGCCTCATGCCGATCCTCAGGCTCATGCCAAACCCCTAACTCGCCAGGTTGAGCTTCGGCAAGAAAGGCCGGGGCGGGGCCCGGAGCGTTGTCTCGCGCCTTGTCTTGGGGCAATGCCTTGGCATTGCCAAAGACAAATGCCCGGAGCCAATCCCTGACAACGATCCCCGCCCCGCCCCTCAATTCGGGCGGGCTGGTTTTGGCGCTGACCGAACGTTGGTCCGCCCCTATCCCGCGAGGTTGGGCTTTGGCATCATGCCAAAGCTCGGACTGGCGTGATTGGTGTGGCTGGCGGGAGCGGCGGCGGGGCGGGCCGGGCCGGGGCAAGTCTTGACCGACTTGCGGAATCCAGTCTTGGGGCAGGACCCGGCGAGCGGCCCGGGTGACGGCCTGGAGCAACCGGCTGGGCAAAACGCCAGCCAGGTGGAGACCTAAGCGCAGCAACGCCACAACCGCCCGCCAATGCCGGGCCGCCAACCGGCCCAATAGCTGAACCACCGGCGAGGAGTGCCTTTCCACCCGCATCGCCTCGATGATGTGGCCGGTGTCAATGTTGACCGGACAGGCCACCAGGCAAAGCGAATCGGCCGCGCAGGTGTCGACACCCTGATAGTCGAAGTCCCTGGCCATGGCCTCGGCCTGATCCGGCGGCAGGGTAGCGATTTGCCGCAACAGGGCGATGCGCTGGCGTGGCGTAGTGGTCAGATCGCGTGAGGCGCAGGTCGGCTCACAGTAACCGCATTCGACGCAGCGATCGAAGGCCTCGTCTAGCACCGGGGTGACCTTGATGTGGTTTAGGTGGGCCCGGGCATCGGCGTTGATCACCACGCCGGGGCCAAGCAGTCCACCCGGATCGCAGAGCTGCTTTATTCGGCCCATCACTTCGTAGAGGCGGTCACCGAATTGCCGCCGCACAAACGGGGCCATGATCCGGCCGGTGCCATGTTCGGCTTTGAGGGTGCCGCCGGCATCCAAGACCAAGTCGACCATCTGGTCAGTAAAGGCCTCGAAGCGTCTCAACTGAACGGCCTGGGCCAAGTCGAGGGTGACCATGAAGTGGATATTGCCGTCTTTGGCGTGCCCAAAAATGACGCCGTCAGCCAGTTCGTTTTGGCGGAAAAGCTGAGCCAAATGGTGGCAGGTGCCGGACAGAGCACTGACCGGTACGGCGATATCCTCCAGCAGGGCCGTGGTGCCCGGCGGTCGCGCCCCGGCCACCGCCGTGTACAGCCCGTTTCGGCTGGCCCAGAGCAGGGCCCTGTCCTTGGTTTCAATGGCGAAACTGGACGGGCGGACCAGCCCCAGTTTGGGCAGCAAGGCGCGCATATCCGCCAGGTTCTGGGCCAGCTCTTCGCCTTGGCCAGAACGCAACTCAACTAGCAGCGCGGTTTGGCCAGGACCGTGGAAGTCCAAGATCGGATCGCCGGGTGCGGCCGCGGCCTGGGCGGCGGCCACCGAGGTTGGGTCCATCAGCTCCAAAACCTTGGCCCCGGCCGCCAGCAATTGGGCCAGAGCGTCGGTGGCGGCCTCCAAATGGGGGAAAACCAACAGGGCCGTGGCGACATGCCGGGGCACTTCGACAGTGTTAAAGGTGGCGCCGGCGACAAACCCCAAGGTGCCTTCCGAACCGATCATTAGGTGGGTCAAGATGTCAACTGGCCGGTCAAAGTCAACTAGCGAGTTGATGCCGTAACCCATGGTGTTTTTCATGGCGTACTGGGCCGCGATTTTGGCCATGGCTACCGGGTCGGCGCGCACCTGGTCACGCAAGGCGGCCAGGCCGGCATATAGCGCCGGTTCGCTTTGACGCAGCCGGTCATCAGCGTCCACCGCCGCTGAATCGACCGTAGTGCCGCTGGGCAGGACAAACTCCATCGAAGCCAAAGTGGCGTAGGTGTTGAATTGGGTACCGCAGGCCATGCCGGAAGCGTTGTTGGCCACCACCCCGCCAATCGTGGCCGCCACCTTAGAGGCCGGGTCAGGGCCCAGCATCCGACCATATTTGGCCAAGGCGGCGTTGACCGCGCCAACCGTCACTCCTGGGCCGCAGGCCACCTGGAGTCCCTCGGCCAGCACGTTGACCTGCCTAAAGGCCTGGCGTACGTCTACCAGAAGACCATCGGAGGAAGCCTGCCCACTGAGCGAGGTTCCGCCAGATCGGAAAGTCAAACCCATGCCGTGCTCTGCGGCCAGGCGCATGGCCAAGGCGACCTGCCCGGCATCGGCCGCCTTGAGCACGGCCTTGGGTTCCAGCAGGTAGTGAGAGGCGTCCCGGCCGATGCCGGCCAGTTGCGTTGGGGAAGTCAGCAGGCGGCTGCCAAAGGCGCTCGCCAAATGGGCCTGACCTGAATCCGGGTGGGTGGCCAGGGCACCGGAAGAGTCCATTGGACAACCATGCCACATTGGCTATCGGGTCAAAGAGGGCCGGTGAATCATTGACGGCGATGGTTCGGCACCATTGAGGCGACTAATTCACCGCCCCGGTGACTGTAGATGACGCAGTCTTTTCCTTGCAGCGTTTGCAGGGCCTAGAAGGGGTGCCGTCATTCTTGCTGGAAGGCGTGACGGTAGAAAAGACCGGCGACAACACCTTGAGGCTGACTTCCGAAGAGCCTTTGCCGGCCCTACCGGCCATCTTGGCCACGCCGTCCTGCGGCATTGTCAACTCCAAGGTGGTGCAGGAAAACGGCGGTTCGGCTGATACCACTGATACGGCTGAGGATTTCCTGAATCAGACCTCGGCCGGCTCTGGGCCATACATCCTGGAAAAGCTGGATCAGGCCTCCGAGGCCGTGCTGGTGCTCAACACTGAGTACAACGGACCGCAAACCCCGACCTACCAGAAGGTCATCTTGCGCAACGTCAAGCCGGCGACCCAGAAGATGAACGCTGAATCCCCGTTTGTGCCTCTGCTTCAGCCCGGATCAAACGTGGCCTATCAGCCTTCGGTGGGCCGCGTCTACTACAACCCGGTATGGCTGATAAATGTCGCAGGACTCACAGTCGCAAACTAACCAGTCCAAAGTGACGCCGGCCCAGCCGGCTGATGGCGGGCCCAGCCGGGCGCGCTCAGCTAGGGGCCGGCGCTCACGCGCCGTCCTGCTGCGCTACCTCGCCAAACGGCTGATCATTGCCGTTGGCCTGCTGTTCGGCATGACGCTGGTAACTTTCTCCCTGACTAACCTGGTGCCCGGTGACCCGGTGGCAGCCGCCTTGGGCCAGCGGGCGGCCGACGATCCGGCCACAGTGGCCCGCTTCAGGGCCGAGAACGGCTTAGATAAGCCACTGCCGGCTCAGTACGCGGCCTACCTGGGCCGGCTGGTTCATCTTGATTTGGGCCGGTCCTGGCAAACCCACAACCCGGTGCGCGACGACCTAGCCAAAGCCGTACCAGACACCATGGAAATCGCTTTTGGGGCAATTGTTTGCGCCGCCCTGATTGGTATCACTTTCGGTGCGCTCTCGGCCTACCACCGAGGCAGGCTAACCGATCAGCTTCTGCGGTTGATTTCTCTGGTGGGCATCTCTGTGCCGACATTCTGGATGGCCATTGTCAGCTTTTTTGTCTTTTACTACAAATTGCAATGGGCCCCCGGCTCGGGTCGGTTATCGCCCGGCACCGCTTCGCCCCCCAAGGTCACCGGTATGTACACGGTCGATTCGCTGCTGGCCGGCGATATGCGCACCTTTGTTGACGCCTCTGCCCACCTGATCCTGCCCACATTGGTTTTGACTCTGTACACGGTCGGCTTGCTGACCCGGTTCTCGCGGACCTCGATTCTGGAGATTCTGGACCAAGACTATGTCCGGGCCGCCAAGGCCAAGGGGCTGCCGGGACGCACCGTCTTTTTCAAATACGTGCTGCGAGCAGCGGCTGTGGCGGGCCCTGCCACCTGGTATGCGCCAGCCGCTGGGTTTGATCGCGGTCCTGGTGGCCCTGGCTTGGCTAGTCATCGTGGTGATAGGGCCGTCGGTGGCGCCATTTGACCCCTTGGCCCAGGACTTGCCACGCTTCGCCCCGCCGGGCGCCGAGACCTGGCTGGGAACCGATGACCTGGGTCGGGATGTGTTCTCCCGGATCCTGGCCGGGGCCAGAGTGACCATCGCCTTGGCCTTGCTTCTGGTCTGCATGTCGATGCTGCTTGGGTCGCTGCTTGGTTTGGTGGCCGGCTTTTTTGGCCGCTGGGTCGATGAAACCATCATGCGCTTCACCGACCTGGTCCTAGCCTTCCCTACCGTGATTTTGGCCATGGTGACAGCGGCCGCGCTCGGGGCCTCAATGTTCAACGCGGTGCTGGCCGCACTGGTGGTGTCCTGGCCGCCCTATGCCCGCGTGGTGCGTTCAATGGTTCTGTCCCTACGGGGTGGAGATTATGTCGCTAGTGGTCGGCTGCTTGGTTTCACCGCTGCCCGGTCAATCAGAACCGACATACTGCCCAATGTGGCCGGTCCTACCTTGGTCATGGCGACCTTAGACATTGGCACGGCCGCGTTGCTGCTATCTGGCCTGTCCTTTCTTGGCCTGGGCACAAAGCCACCCACCCCTGAATGGGGTTCGATGATTGGGGCAGCCGTTGACAACTTCGACAAGTGGTGGCTGGGTCTGTTCCCTGGCCTGGCCCTGTTGTCGGTGGTAATGGCCTTCAACATTATTGGCGACGCTCTGCGCGACGGACTCGATCCGGGGGTGGCCAAGGCATGACGGCCAAAACCAAGCCCGCCCCAGTGCTGCGCATTGACCAGCTGAGTTTGTCAATCCGGCATGAAGACGGCCTCAGCCCAATCCTCGATCAGGTCTCGATCGAGGTCAGCGCCGGGTCAGTACACGGCCTGGCTGGTGAATCGGGTAGCGGCAAAACCATCACCGGGCTGACGGTACTGGGCCTAGAACCGCGCCGCTCTGAGGTTTCCGGCCACATTTGGCTGGAGGATACCGACCTACTTCAGATCAAAGGTTCAGCCCTGAACCAGGTGCGTGGCCGCCACATCGGCATGGTTTTCCAAGACCCTTCAACCTCCCTACACCCACAGCTAACAGTGGGTTCCCAACTGACCGACCACGTCCGCTTCCACCTCAAGGTCTCCAAAGCCACCGCAATGGAACGGGCGGCACAGGCCCTCGACCGGGTCGGCCTGCGCGGTGGCCAGGCCACTTTGCAGCGCTATCCCCACGAATTCTCCGGCGGCCAGCGCCAACGCATCGCCATCGCCATGGCGCTGGCCTGCGAACCCAAAGTCCTGATTGCTGATGAGCCGACCACCGCCCTGGATGTCACCGTGCAAGCCGGCGTGCTGGCCCTGATCCGCCAGCTGGTCGACACAATGGGTTTGGCTGTGTTGTTCATTACTCATGACCTCGGCGTGATGAGCTCAGTAGCCGACACGGTCGCCATCATGCGCCACGGCCAAGTGGTTGAAAACGGCCCGCGCCGCGAAGTTTTCACCGAACCGGCTCACCCCTATACCCGCCAGCTGCTGGCCTCACTGCCCGGCGCCAAAGGCGGGTTGGCCTCGCGCCAGGATCTTGAACGTATGCACCAATCCGATACGGGCCAGGCCCCAAAGGCTGAGGGGAGCGCGCTGTGAGCCCCGACCACGCGGCATCGGCCGCCCCGGTTATCGAGGTCAAAGACGTGTCCGTGACCTACCCGGGCCACCCGCCCGTCGAGGCGGTCAAAGGGGTCAGTTTCGAACTGCACCAAGGCGAAGTGGTTGGCCTGGTGGGCGAGTCCGGTTGCGGCAAATCAACTATGGCCAAAGTTCTGACCGGCCTGGTCAAACCCTCCGCCGGTCGAGTTGTCTACCACGGCCAAGCCGTCAAGCCGCTTGGCATTGCCCGCCGCGGCCTGGAGCTGACCGGTATCCAGATGGTCTTCCAAGATCCCGGTTCGTCGCTTAACCCGCGCCGCCGGGTTGGTGCCCAGATCCAAGACGGCCTGGACTGTGCCGGCCGGCGGGTCAAGGCTGGCCTGGCCGGTGGGCCACGGGCGAAATCGAACGCCACTACGCCTGGCGCTTGGATGGAGGCGGTGGGTCTTGAGCCCAAGGACCAAAACCGTTTCCCGGGCAGCTTCTCCGGCGGCCAACGCCAACGCATCGCCACCGCCCGGGCGCTGGCCGCCCAGCCGGATGTACTGATAGGCGACGAGCCGATCAGCGCCCTTGACGCCTCGACCCAGGCCCGGGTGGCCTACCCGATGTCAACCCTGGCCCTTCAGCAGGGGGCGGCGTTGCTGTTTATCTCCCATGACCTGTCCGTAGTGCGGTTGATTGCTGATCGCCTGCTGGTGATGTACGCCGGCCAGATTGTCGAACAAGGGCCAACTGAGCGGGTCTGGGAGCAGCCGGCCCACCCCTATACCAGGTCGCTGCTTGGTGCCATTCCTGTGCCCGATGGCGAAGGTCGCCTACCCCAGGTCACCTCACTTACAGACCCGTCCCCGCCAAGCCCCTGAACAGTCCCTTTGCCGCGAGACCGAGCTTTGGCATAACCGGCTATGCCGGTCAGGCGCGCAAAACCTTGTGAGCTTGGCGGTGTTCAATGCCGCCGTCAAGGAAGACCGGGCCAAAAAGCTGGTAGCCGAGCTTTTCGTAAAAGCCGGCGGCCTGCTGCTGGGCCGCCAGTTCGGCCACCACCGGCTTGTCGTCATTGGTCAGTCCTACCGCCAGCTGTTCCAAGCCGTGAACAATGGCTTGGCCCAGGTGCTCGCCTCGCCGGGAGGCTGCCACGGCGATCCGGCCCAAATGCCATACGCCACCGGACCGAGGTGGCCGGATCAGGCGGCCGGTGCCAACCAGCACGCCGGAATCGGTCAAAATAACGTGCTCACAGCTGACATCAAGTGGGTCGAGTTCTTCTTCCGGCGGCACCAGTTGTTCATCGACAAAAACCTCATAGCGCAGGTTGAAGGCCTGGGCAAACTCGAGGTCGTTGGTCACCCGCCGCAGCCAAACACCGCTGGACAACCATTGATCCAGAACCGAGGCGATCTGGCCGCGGGCCCAAAGCCCAACCTGGGCGTTGACCGGGCAGAGCTCACCAGGCGCCAGCAACAGCTCGGCCTGGCCGGCGACATCACGCCAGGCCGCAGCTTGATTATGGGGCGTCATAACGTGGACGGAATAGCCCATAAATGACCGAGGCGTGATGAAGGGCTCGCAGGCCACGGCCAGCACGCCGCGTGGTAAGGCCGCCCGGGCGACGGCCCCTTCGACCACGGCGGCCACTTCATCCCCGGGTAGGCCGGCCGCTAGGGTGACAAATGATTGGCCGGCAACTAGGTCTTGAGGCTCCATTGGCCACAGTCCGTTGGCCACAGCCGCGGTGGTCAACTGCTCGGCCCAACTAGCATCCAAACTCACAACAAGGGCCGCAGTCACCATGCCGGGCCATCCTACGCGCCGGCAGGGACTTAGGCCAGCAGCTGGCGGCCGCCTATCGCAAGGGCCAGGCCTGGGCTGTGGTGATGGCGACGGCGACGGGCATGGTTGAGCCGCTAGCGGTCAGCCACAGCAGGATCGGGCCGAGGCCGCCAATTACGGTGGGGTCAGCTTTGTGGCCGGTCCGGCTGGTCTGAGCCGCATCCTGGCCGGCAAAATGGGCCGGGGTGTTGACCCAGAGCCCGCCGGCGTCGAGGTGGGCAGTGATGCGTTGGTGCAGTTCAACGCCGGTGGCTTGGTTCATTGTGTTGATCTCGGTCATGTCACGTTGGAAGTCGAATCGCTGAACCGGCATGATCACCTCGACCTGCACCTGAGCCGCTTTTGGGTCGAAACCGGTTGTCATCTTGGCCGCCAGATCGAAGAGATGGTACAGGTCAAGCCGGGCCACAAAACTGGGCCACAGTTCGGCTGCCCACAGTAGGACGGCCCGGCCGTCCAACAGCGCCATTGGCACTCTGATAAGGGCTACCGGTTCGGGACTGATGGAGCTGGGGGTGGCGACCGCCAAATTGGAAAAGGCGATGGCTTGGCGATGGATCCCCTCATAGTCGCTCATTGTGGCCGGGCGAATTTGGCCTTCGCCCATGGCCCAGGTTAGGTGGTCCAGGCTGATGTGGGCTCGAACCGTCCGGCCAGGGCCATAATTCAGCTGGGTCAAGGAGTCAAATACCGCCGGGGCTTCAAAGGCCCCAATTAGCGGCAGTCTTAGGTCGACCTTCCAGGTTTGGGAGGCAGCCACCATTGCCAGTCTGAGGGAAGACACATCCAGGCCGTCAACGCCGTGTTCAGCGTTGATGGGAGGGGCAGTGAAGCCCAGATCTGAAAATATGACCGCCATTACCTTAATGGTGCAGCACCGGGCCGGGTTTTGCTTGGGACGTCCCTAAATGGACCATCAAGCCCAAGGGCTTACGATTTGAGGCTGGTCAGCCAATTGTGCAGCAGTCTTATTCCGGCCGCGCCTGACTTTTCCGGATGGAATTGGGTGGCACTAAGCGGACCGTTTTCGACCGCCGCCACAAACCGCCGGCCATGGGTGGCCCAAGTAACCAGCGGTGCCTTGTAGTGGCTGGCGTCTTGGTCCAGGGGGAATTTGGCCGCAGCGTAGGAATGGACAAAATAGAACCGTTCGTCTTCAATGCCCTCGAACAGGCGGGAGTTAGGCGGCACCGTCACGTTTGACCAGCCCATATGAGGTACAACCGGCGCTCGCAGGCGCCGGACCCGGCCCGGCCATTGCGACAGCCCTGGGGTTAACCGACCGTGTTCTAGGCCCGTATCGAACATGACCTGCAAACCAACACAAACCCCAAGCACGGCCCGGCCCCCGGCCAGGCGGCGTTCAATCAGTCTGGGGGCATCGACGGCTTTCAGACCTGCCATGACCGCGCCAAAGGCACCGACTCCGGGCACCACCAGGCCGTCTGCGGCCTCGGCCGCGGCCGGATTTGCCGTCAGGTCAACCTCGGCACCAGCCTCGACTAGAGCCTTGGCGGCGCTGCGAACGTTGCCAAAGCCGTAGTCAAGCACAACTACCGAAGGGCTCATCATGACCCC
>WQXJ01000051.1 GCA_009784895.1 Micrococcales bacterium
TCGATGATCTGACTGCTGAGATCCAGGCCAAGCCCACCTAGACCACAATTGGTGGCGTGTCCGTCAGCCCGGGCGGGCACGCCATCGCCCCATGCCCACTTGACAAACCACACCACATATCAGATTGAGGCTTCGCATCATTCGCCCAGGCCGATGCCGGCTACCGCACTTGGCGCGGCTTTGGTCACCAAGGTGCGGCGGTGGGAGCGAGACGCTGGAGGGCACTTTCCGCACCGACCACGAGGCGGTGCTGTTCGTCGAATACACCTTTGGGCCCGGCGATTCCGTTAGACAAATGATGAGTCCTTGCTCGCCGGGTCTCAACCTTCAAGCACTCTTGGATCTCTGGCCTTTGCTGCCGGCGTCGAGACGGGCGGAGTGCAGCGAACGGGAATTGGCCCGCCCGGGACCGAGTGAGGAGTCGTCAGCGGCATGGCGTATCAGTTCGTTGAGACGCCACCCCAGCCAGCTCACAGGGCTTGCTGGGGCCAAGAGGCTCGGACAACCTCACGGGCGCAAGGTTCCAATTGGAACCACGTAGACGCCATCGGCGCGGCGCGCTGCGAACCCGCTGCCCGTAACCACCGCCATGAAGGCGGGTGGACCTGTGACCTTGGTGTCGATTTGGTCGACGGCGGCCGCGAGCGAGGCTGCCGCCCGCTCGGTTGCTCGCGTGCCCAGCTTGATTTCACAGGCGCCCCAAGACCCATCGGCAAGCTCAATGATCGCGTCGATTTCGTGGCCATTTGAGTCGCGATAGTGGTACACCTCGCCGCCAAGCGCCTGCGCGTAGACCCGAAGGTCGCGGATTACCAGCGATTCGAAGAGCAGCCCCAGGGTGTTCAGGTCGCCGGTTAGCCTTTCTACGCCAGCCCCGAGGGCGGCTGCCGCCAGCGATGGGTCCGCCAGATGGCGCACTGGCACGGTTCTCAGGGTGGCTCGGGAGCGCAATGCCGCTGACCAAGCGGGCAGATCATCCGACACCATAAGCTGGTCCAAGGCGTGCAAATGGTCGATCACTGTGCTGCGCGAAATCGTCTGATCCGCGCTCTGGCCAACGTCCGTCGCAATGGCCCGTACGGAGGTTGAGGACGACTCCGCCCTGGCCAATGAACGCAACAGCCGCCGCACACGAACCGGGTCACGCTGCCGCGCGGTGAACCTGGACAAATCGACCTCGGACAGAGCCCGCAGATGGCTGCTCGCGAAGGCTCGCGCGGCTGTCGCAGGCTTGCCAACTGTCTCAGGCCAACCACCACGGACAATTAGGTGGGCCATCTCGCCCACCGACCGTTGGTCCAGGTCAGCTCCAATGGCGTTTTGCTCGATCAGGTCCTGCAACTGGACCTGGCCGGTTGAGTCGCCGGATTCCCACAACGACATTGGTCGCATCCGGACCCAGCCAAAACGGCCGGCCCCGGAGTGGGTTCTAGCCGTCTCGGTAGGAGTCGCCGAGCCTGTCAAGATGAACTGTCCAGGGAGTTGGCGAGCGTCGACCTCGCGGCGTACCAGATCCCACAGTTCGGGCCGCAGCTGCCATTCATCCAGCAGTCGCGGCACCGGCCCGCGCAGCAGCAAGGCGGGATCCGTTTCCATGGCTACTTGGACAGTTGGATCAACGTCAACGTCGAGTCGGCTTGAAGCCAGGTTGGTGGCCGTCCAGGTCTTACCGCAGGCCCGCGGCCCTTCCACGACCACAGCGCCAAGACCAGTCATAATCTGAGCTAGCTCGGCGTCGACCAGGCGCGGCCGGTACTTGCCTTCAGTTTCCACAGGCCAACTATACCAAAAGGAGTGCCGAAACTAGACCAAAAAGGGCGCGGAAACTGTACCAAAAAGAGGCGTCAAGCCGAGCCAAACGTGAGTGGCGCGGCCGCAGGCCTGACAATCTGGGCCTCCTCGTCCAGGTGCGAAAGTCTATAAGCCTAAGTGCGCAGATCTACAAACCTGAGTGCGCAGATCTACAAACTAGGGCGAGAGCTGCCCCAACTCGCATTGAGCCCAGCGCGGGCAACGGAATGGCCAGCCTCGCTGGCGAGGTTGGCTTCACAGGTGATCGGGAGCTTCATGGCGGACGGGCCTGGAGCGCCTTGGCCGGGCGGGGCGCAGAGCGGCGAGGGGGAATTGTTGGCCGATGACGTCAGTTTGCTTGGGCGTCAAACCTGCGGCTGAAGCGAACACTGGCCAGGAATCCACCGCGTCCAACACGGCGTTGATGCTCGATGCGGCGCGAGGAATGGCGAAGCGGTCAGCCAGCGCCAGCAGGTCAGCCCGGCTGATTTCCGCAAAGCGACCATCCACGCCCATCAGGTGTTGATTGGTCCAGACCCCGCGGGGGTTGTAGGCAAAGGTGACATCGTAGGCCGGTGCCAGCTGCCACTGTCCACCCTGGGGCAGGAGAAAGGCGAAGTTCTTCGAGTGATCATCGCAATTCATGGCCGCTACGTTCAAAACCGCCCGTCGAAACGCTTCTGTCTTGGCGTCATCGGACAAGCCGAGCTCATCAACACATGCGAAATACTGGGCGTAGTCGTTGGCGCCGCGCAGGCGAAAGTCGACCGCCGCCATGGCACACAGGGTCTGCATGTGAACCTTGCCACCGTCAGCGTCCCGGTCAAAACGGCGAGACATGAAATGCGCCCGGCCGCTCTCCTCCAACAGGTCGGTCTTGGGCACGGTGATGCCGGCCGCCCCAGCCATGATCGAGTAGGCGTACTCGATGCGGCCATAGACCTCGGTCGAACCGAGCTGCTGGTCACGGCCAATCCCATCGAACTTCAACAGCCAAGGCTCAAAGCCGGCGGCCGGCGGCAAGTGGCCTGAGCGAATCTCCCTGGTCACTGGGTCCAAGTTGAAAATGGCCTTGGCTCGCTGCCCGCCAGCAGAGGTGCCGACGTTGATGATCTGTTGCAGCGCGGCGCTGGCCTGGGAATCGTCGATTAGCGATCCGTGCACAGCCGCCCGGGCGGCCACAACCAACTCTGATAGGTCAATCGCGGTTGGCCTGGTTTGCCTGGGGCCGGTGTCGGGGACAAACTCCAGCGCACCCATGCCACGCGAGCCGAGGTAGGCCAGCCGGTCCAGCGCGGTGATTTGGTCGCGGCCAACACCTTCACGTGCCATCCAGGCGTCGATTAGGGCGTTGCCAAAATCATCTGGCAGCGAATCGGTCAGCATTGGCGGCAGGCCCAGCCAGGTGTCCAGCGACAGCGAAGGAAAGGTGAAGATCCTGTTGTTTGGCTGCGGGCGCATTAGCAGGGGTGAGAGGTCCAGCCTGTGCCGGGCCGCCTCGGGCGTGAATTCAAAGACATAGTGACGCGAAGGGCCCAAAGCCAGGGCGCCGATGGGCTGGCCCCAGGCTCGGACCTCGACAATGTCAACTGGCCTGTAGCTCACCTACGCCTCCGGGAGACCCTTTGACGCCGGGGCGGCTGGCCACGGCGTTGGCGCAGCAACTCAAGCGGCGAGGGGCCGTGCCCGTGCGGGTCGAGCTGGTCTAGCCAGTCCTCACGGCCGAGCGCTCGGACCACGGCCACCAGGGTCGCTAGTGACACCGACCCCCCGGCCTCGAGGCGGCGGATGCTGCTGACCGAAGTACTAACAACATCGGCCAGGTCTTCTTGTGACAGGTCAGCAGCGATACGAAGGGCACGGGCTTGGCGGCCCAGCTCCTGCTGCGATTCCAAGGTCGACCTGGCCATAGACATAATCTATCAGAATTGCCGGATTCAAGGGCAACAACGGTCTAATCGCTCAAATACGAGTAATTACGGCGTTCGTGGATGAGTGGGATCGTCCGCCTGGACCCACCGCCTGGCTGTTGATGCTGCCGAAGAGCCGGGCCTGTAGCGGACACGGGCCCTTGCCTCAACAAAAACGGCTAGTCCCGGGCGAAAACGGGCCAAGAACCTCTACGATTTGCCGCAGGTGGCGCGGCGGGTTAGGTTTGCCCTAGGACTATCGACAAGGTCGTCGGACCGACAACCTAACACCTTGCCAGAGACGAAAACTACAGAACGGAGTCACCCTCATGTCAACTGCGACGGAGAAGGCAATCAAGGCGAATCCTGGCCCGCTGGGGCTACTTGGTTTCGGCATGACCACCGTATTGTTGAACATCCACAACGCTGGCTTTACGGCCAACACTCCAACGATCATTGCCATGGGGATCGCGCTTGGCGGTCTGGCTCAGATCATTGCCGGAATTCTTGAATTCCAGGGCGGCAACACTTTTGCCGGCACTGCTTTTACGGCCTACGGCCTGTTCTGGTGGTCACTGGTCCTGATTTGGAAGGACCCGCTGGTCCTGGCTGCGGGAGACGGCGCCAACACCTCGTTTAGCTGGTACCTCATGCTTTGGGGCTTCTTCACCACCGCCATGTTCATTGGCACGCTGACCCACAACCGCGCCACCCAGGTGGTCTTCTTCACCTTGGCTGTGCTGTTCTTTGGTCTGGCTGCCGACCACTTCACCAACACAACTGAGGCCGCTTTTGGCCACGCAGTCGGTTATTGGGGCATTTTGTGCGGCGCCAGCGCTATCTACAACGCATTCGCCCAAATCATCAACGGGGAGCACGGCCGCCAAATCCTGCCGCTGGGCTGACGGATAAGCTCGACTGCTCTGCCCCGCGCTGGCTGAGTCGAGCACCGGGTGAGTACTGCCAAACCCGCGCTGGCTGAGTCGAGCGCGGGGTTGGTGCTGCTAAGCCCCGACCTCGCGGACTAGGATGCCGCCAGGTCCTGCCGCTTGGCCAGCCTATGACGCTGGCCGGCCCTCACCTCGAATGTGGCAGTTACGCTGTTTCGCCCAATCGTGTGGTGTCGTTACTCGGGTTTTGGTCGCTGAAGCAAACCTCTAACCTGGGCGGTTACTTGGAGCTGAGTAGCCGAAACGATGTAACTACACCACTCGATGAGGAGTTATGGTGTAACGACGCCCCAGTTTGTCTTCGGCTCCTAGTAGCGGCAGATTGGCATCAGCTCAGCCAGGCCGCCCGCGGCAAACCAAAGGGGCGGGACCCCAAGGCCCCGCCCCTTTCGCGTCTCCTAGTGGAGAGGTGGGCTCACTTACGCTTGGCTACTGGCACGTAGTCGCGCGAGGTGTAGCCGGTGTAAATCTGGCGCGGACGGCCGATCTTGCCGGCCGGATCCTCGATGCCCTCACGCCACTGCGCAATCCACCCGGGCAGGCGGCCCAGGGCGAACAGCGGGGTGAACATGGTGGGCGGGAAGCCCATGGCCCGGTAGATGATGCCGGTGTAGAAGTCGACGTTCGGGTAGAGCTTGCGCTGGATGAAGTACTCGTCGTTTAGGGCGACTTGCTCCACCTCGTAGGCGATGTCGAGCAGTTCGTCCTTGATGCCGAGTTCCTTCAGCACCGCGTCGGCGCTCTTCTTGACGATGGCCGCGCGCGGATCGTAGTTCTTGTAGACCCGGTGGCCAAAGCCCATCAGCTTGACCCCGCCCTCCTTGTTCTTGACCTTGGTCATGAAGTCTTGGGGGTCAATGTTGTTGTCGCGAATGAAGGCCAGCATGTTGAGCACAGCCTCGTTGGCGCCGCCGTGCAGCGGGCCGGACAGGGCCCCAACGCCGCCGCTGATCGACATGTACAGGTTGGCCTGAGCCGAACCGATCAAGCGGACAGTTGAGGTTGAGCAGTTCTGCTCGTGGTCGGCGTGCAGAATGAGCAGCACCTCGAGTGCCTTGTAGAAAGCGTCGGGTACATCGAACTTCTCGCCCGGCAACTGGAAAGTCATGCGAGCGAAGTTCTGGACATAGCTCTCGCCGTGGTTCGGATACAGCAGGGCGTTGCCTTGGGCCCGGCGGAAAATGTAGCTGACCATGGTTGGCATCTTGGCCATCAACAACACCGTGGCGAGGTTGACCGCCGTGGGGTCCAGCGGGTCGATTGACTCGGGATAGAAGCCGGCCATTGTGGTAACGGCAGCGGCCAGGGTGGCCATTGGGTGAGCGTGGCGTGGCATCACAGAGAAAATCTGACGGAAGTCATCCGACAGATACATATGCTTGTCCACCCGGGCCTCGAAGGCCTCCAGCTCATCCTTGTTCGGCAATTCGCCGCGCATCAGCAGCCACGCTACCTCCAGGAACGTTGACTGCTCGGCTAGCTGCTCGATCGGGTAGCCGCGATACTGCAGCACACCCTTGTCACCGTCAATAAAGGTGATTTCCGAGTAGCACGACGCGGTGTTAACAAAGCCGGGGTCAACCGCGACTAGCCCGGTATCCCGCATCAGCGGTGCAACGACAATGCCATCGTTGCCTTGCGCGGCCTGGACGGTATCCAGGCCAAGTTCATTTTCGCCAACCTTCAGGCTGACGGGAGGTAGGTTCTTCTTGGCAGCCATCGATGTGCACTCTCCTCTTCGTTGCGGACGGGACGTTGAAAGACCCTGGGGTCATGGCAATTTGCGCCTTTTACAAGTGATTATGCCCTACCTGGGGGCGATTCGCGCACCTGCTGGCTAGGCAGCTTTATCGGTGCAGGTCAGGGCCACAAAAACCTGCCCCAGGTGACCGCTTTGGCAGAAATGGCCAGGAGGAACCAGGATTCGCGGCTTGACCAGCTGCTTTACCGGCTTCTAAGGCAGTGGCTGCGGCCGGCCGGCGGCCGGCGACCTGGCTAGGGTCCTAGACCTGTGGCGGCAGCGACGCTACCAGCGGGGCGTCAAAGTCTTGTTCACCGGTCTTGTAGGCGCCTCCGGGAGAGCCCAAGTCATTGAAGAAATCAGCGTTGTCCTTGAGGTACCCGCTCCATTCCTCGGGCAGGTCGTCCTCGTAGAAGACAGCCAAGGTTGGGCAGACAGGTTCGCAGGCTCCACAGTCGACACACTCGTCAGGCTGGATGTAGAGCGAACGAACGCCCTCATAGATGCAGTCCACAGGGCACTCATCGACGCAAGCCCGGTCTTTGACATCAACGCATGGCTGGGCGATCACATAAGTCACGGTGGACCATCCTACGACCTCACCGCGCTGGCCTGACACCACTGACCGCTTGGAAGTTTGACACCAGCTTCTGTTCCACCCGGCTGTTGTCCAGCAACGTTGTGGCCCGGCAGCGTGACCTGCTACATCAGCTGGGCGGGCGGGGGAGGATCAGTTGTGGTCGACCGGCGAAGCGCGCGGCTTTGGGAACGTTTTGCCCAACGGTTCCGGGCCACGGCGGGGCTAACTGGGATAATTGGCGGGTGACGTCCTCACCCGACCCGCCTGAGGAGATCAAAGCCCCTTGGCCGCGCCGTCAGACCCGCCGCATCATGGTGGGCGAGGTGCCGGTAGGCGCCGGCGCTCCGATTTCGGTTCAGTCAATGACAACCACCGTGACCGCTGATGTCAGCGCCACCCTCCAACAGATTGGAGAACTAACCGCGGCCGGTTGCGACATTGTCCGCGTCGCCGTGCCAACTCAAGACGACGCCGATGCGCTGGCAGAAATTGCCCAACACTCGACCATCCCGGTGGTTGCGGATATCCATTTCCAGCCAAAGTATGTGTTCGCCGCAATTGAGGCCGGTTGCGCCGCTGTTCGGGTCAACCCGGGTAACATCCGCAAATTCGACAATCAGGTTGGCGCAATCGCCAAGGCCGCCCACCAAGCCGGGGTTTCACTGCGGATCGGCATCAACGCCGGCTCACTTGAGCCGACCCTGCTGCAAAAGCATGGCTCTGCCACCCCTGAGGCCCTGGTTGAATCCGCCATCTGGGAAGCATCGCTGTTTGAAGAACACGGCTTCACCGACTTCAAGATTTCGGTCAAACACCACGACCCGGTAGTCGTGATCAAGGCCTACGAACTGCTCTCAGCCAAAGGCGATTGGCCCCTACACCTTGGTGTGACCGAGGCCGGACCAGCCTTACAAGGCACGGTCAAATCGGCCGGCGCTTTTGGCGCGCTGTTGAGGGCCGGGATAGGCGACACAATTCGCGTCTCGCTTTCCGCTCCGCCGGTCGAAGAAGTCAAAGTCGGCACGCTGCTACTGCAATCGCTGGGCCTGCGCCAACGCCAGCTCGAGATTGTCTCCTGCCCCAGCTGCGGACGGGCCCAGGTCGACGTTGTCACCTTGGCCCAGCAGGTCGAGGCGGCGCTAAGCGATATCAAGGCGCCGCTGCGCGTGGCCGTAATGGGCTGTGTCGTCAACGGGCCCGGCGAAGCACGCGAAGCCGATCTGGGTGTGGCCTGCGGAAACGGCAAGGGCCAGTTGGTGGTGCGGGGCGAGGTCGTTAGAACCGTGCCGGAGGAGGAGATTGTGCCGGTGTTGGTAGAACAAGCCCGGGCCATGGCCGCCCAGTTCTTGGGCGATGACTGAAGCGTGTCGATTGTTGTCAGGAACAGTCGCCCGCGCCTGAAGCTGCGGGTTCTGCGGCTGAGCCAGCTGGCCGCGGCGATCGAATTCTGCCGGCAGGCCGGTCCCAGCGGAGTGCTGGCCGGGGCCCGAATCCTCGACCGCCAGTCGGGTCGTTTGCCGGCCGGCGAAGTTTGGGCCATCACCGCCGGGCCAATCAGGGCCGGCGGAATTGACGAGCACCGCCGGGTTAGGGCACTGGCCTGGAGTGGAGCCAACCTTATGCCGGTCGGCGCCAACACCGAGCAAGCCCAGGCCTTGGCCCGCCACGCCGCCGGGCTTGGCCAGCGGCCATGCGCCTCGATAGTGGGCCCGGCTGAGGCGGTAATGGCCATGTGGCAAATCCTGCGGCCAGGCTGGGGCCAGGCCCGGGACATTTGGTCAAACCAGCTGCTGATGGAGATTTCCGGCCCGCCACTGGTGGCGGCTGACCCAAGAGTCAGGCTGGCTCGGCCGGATGAGGCAGACCAGGTTATCCCCGCTGCCGCCGCCATGTTCGCCGAGGAGCTTGGTGTCCCGCCGCCGGGCCCAAGTGGCACATACAACGCCTTTGTCCGGCAAATGGTTGCCCACGGAGCCATTTACGTTCGAATGGCTGAAGGAGGCCAAGGCGTCGAGTTCAAGGCTGATCTGGGCGCCGTCCTGGGGGATATTGCCCAGGTGCAGGGGGTTTGGACCGACCCAGCCCTTCGGGGCAAAGGTCTGGCCAAGGCCGGAATGGCCGCCGTCGTGGCCCAGACCAGAGCCAGGGGGACACCCCGGCTATCGCTCTACGTCAACTCCTTCAACATTCCGGCTGTGGCCGCCTACCGCCGGGTCGGATTCGAACAGGTCGGCACCTTCGCCACCATCATGTTCTAGGGACGCTTGAACCTTCTGGTCAGCTGGCCATGGCCGCGCTCGGCAGCAACTTCGCAAATATCCACGCGCCGGCCAGGTGCTCAGACCCGGCCTTCCTACTAATCCGCTCGCTTGGGCCTGGCGCCTGGCCTCGCAATCAGCCTCGCCCTGGCGTTTCTAGCTGACCGGCGGGCAGTTGGACCCGCCTGTGTAACCTTGAGCCCGTGTTGTCAATGAGCTCGTTGTTTGTCCGCACGCTGCGCCAAGACCCGGCTGAGGCCGAGGTCGCCTCACACAAACTGCTGGTCCGCGCCGGCTACATCCGCCGCGCCGCCCCCGGCATCTACACCTGGCTGCCGCTGGGCTTGAAGGTCCTAGCCAAGGTCGAGGCGATTGTGCGCCAAGAAATGGATGCAATTGGCGCCCAGGAGGTCCACTTCCCGGCCATGTTGCCGGCCGAGCCTTACCAGACAACCGGACGCTGGCAGGACTACGGGCCCAATATGTTCCGCCTGAAGGACCGCAAAGAGTCTGACTATTTGCTGGCTCCAACCCATGAGGAGGTCTTTACTCTGCTGGTCAAAGACCTGTATTCGAGCTACAAAGACTTGCCGGTGGTGCTCTACCAGATCCAGACCAAGTACCGCGACGAAGCCCGGCCGCGGGCCGGTTTGCTGCGCGGGCGCGAGTTCATCATGAAAGACGCCTATTCGTTCGACATGGACGATGCCGGTTTGTCAGTTGCCTATGAGGCGCAGCGCGGCGCCTACTGCCGCATTTTTGAACGCCTGGGGCTGGATGTGGTTGTGGTTTCGGCCCAATCCGGGGCCATGGGCGGGTCTAGGAGTGAGGAGTTCCTCCATCCAACCGAGGCTGGAGAAGATACCTTTGTGCGTTCGCCTGGTGGCTATGCCGCCAATGTCGAGGCTGTTACGACAACGCCACCACCGGCGCGCGACTGGGCCTCGCTACCGGCCGCGCATGTCGAGGCGACCCCTGACGCATCAACTATCGAAACGGTGCTGGCCCAAGCCAACCAGCTCTACCCCAGAGCCGACCGGCCTTGGCAGGCCAGTGACACGCTCAAGAACGTCGTGGTGGCGGTGGTACAGCCAGATGAGACTCGGTCATTGCTGGCCGTGGGCCTGCCCGGTGACCGCGAGGTCGACCTAGTGCGCCTGGCAGCGGCCCTGCATCCAGCCGAGGTTGAGGCGGCCACTGAGGCCGATTTCGCAGCCCATCCAGAACTGGTGCGTGGCTATTTGGGTCCCCAGGCGCTGGGCCTGAACGGACCAGCCGGCGCCATCGACTACCTGCTTGATCCTCGAGTGGTAGCCGGGACCAGCTGGGTGACCGGAGCTAATCAGGCCGGGCACCACGTCTTTGACCTGGTGGCGGGACGGGACTTCCTGGCCGCCGGGCAAAGCGCTGGGCCGGGCGAAGATGCACCGGTACAAGCGGTGGTCGAAGCGGCCGAGGTGCTGGCCGGCGACCCGGCGCCGGATGGTTCTGGCCCGCTCGAACTGGCCCGGGGGGTCGAACTGGGTCACATCTTCCAGCTTGGACGCAAATACGCTGAGGCCCTTGACCTGCGCGTGCTTGACCCGAACGGCAAGCTGGTGACTGTGACCATGGGTTCGTACGGTTTTGGGGTTAGTCGCACGGTGGCGGCGCTGGCCCAGTCCTTCCATGACCAGCGCGGTCTGATGTGGCCGGCCCAAGTGGCCCCGGCTTTGGTCCACCTAGTGGCCACGGGCAAGGATCCGGCCATTTTCGCCGCTGCCTCTAACCTGGCCGGTGAACTAGAAGCCCTGGGCATCGAGGTGCTCTATGACGACCGGTTGAAGGTTTCGGCCGGGGTCAAATTTGCCGATGCCGAACTGCTGGGCCTGCCCTTCATTTTGGTAGTTGGCCGGGGCCTGGCAGACGGCCTGGTCGAATTGCGGATCCGGGCCACCGGCCAGGTCCAGGACTTGCCGCTGGGCGATGCGGTGAGCGAACTCAGCTCCCTAGTAACCGCCGCACTCGCCTGAAAGTCAGCCGGAACTCGAAAAACCCCCCCGCTGACCAGCCTTAACCCGCGAGAGGCGAGCTTTCGCATAGTCGGTCGTGCAGGACCTCGGTGTCGCGCTATTTGGGCTGGTCAAGAGGCAGTTCATGCCAAAGCTCGATCTCGCGGGCGGACGGGGCTGCGGTTTGGGTGGCGGGATGATGTCAGGAGACAAAGGGCCAGGGCGGCAGCTCGGCACCCCAGCTGTGGGCCACCAGCAGTTGCCAGGTGATCAGGTCCTCGGCCCCAAAGTCGTAGGGCAGGGCGGTGTAGTGGCTGGCCAAGGTCAGTTCGATCCGGGCCGCAGCCAGTGCCACCGTCAAGTCGCCGTTCAGCCGCTCAATCTGATAGGCCGGCTGGCGTGGGTCGGGCGCCTCGGCCCTGGCCAGCCCCTGGGTCAGCGATGCGGCCCTGAGGCGGTGGAGCTGAGCTGAGGCGACCAGTTTGGCCCGCTCTGGTGATTCGGTGCCCTCGGCCGTCAAAGGCGAATTGGCCGCCAAATACTCCTGCAGGAAACCGGCCTGGTCCTCGGCCAGGACCAGGTCAGTCAATAGCTCCGGATCAAGGCCAAACAGCCCGGTCAGCTCGGGCGAAGCTGGCACCTCACCGGCCTTCATCCGGCCCAGACCGGCCGTCAAAGCCAGGTCCACCCTCAGCGCGCGTTGCATCGCGACTAAAGAGGCGGCATCGGCCGTATTACTGGCGGCCAAACGCAAACCCAAGGTGCCGGCCCGCCCACAATTGAGCACCAACAGGTCCAGGTCGCAGCTGGCTGGCCCGGCCAAGTCAGCCTGACCCAATTGTTCCGCCCAGGCCGCGGCGTGAGAGGCCAGCAGCTCCAATCCGGCGCTGTTGAAGCCTTCCGGCGGATCGTCGTTGCAGGCCTCGGCCTGTGAGGCCAAAGCGGTCACGGCTAGAGCGAAATCGTCTTCGATTTGGTCTGGCGCCGGCGGCAGAATCGCCGATCCGGTGGCGCAGGCGCCAAGGCAGGTACCGGCGGCGACCAATAAGGCCACGATCAGGCTAGGTTTGCCCGCCAAAGTGCGACGGGTAGGCCCCACGCGCCTAAGGAGGGTTTTCATCGCCGTCATCCTCGCACGCTTTGGCCGCGGAAGGGTGTCAGGGGCGCGGCAGTGCCATAGACTCGACCCACCGGGGCGGAACCGAGAGGGCGTCCGGTGCGGCGTCCTGGGAGGCAAATATGGATATCAACATGGCAGAGCTTAGAGCTCTGGAACGCGAACGCGAGATTCCCCTTGATGTCCTGGTGCCCGCCATTGAACAGGCCCTTCGCCTGGCCTACGAGCGCACGCCGGGCGCCGCCCAAGCCGCCCGGGTTGAGTTGAACCGCAAAACCGGCCACGTCACGGTCTGGGCGCAAGAGCTGGGCGAAGACGGTTTGGTCCACCGCGAATGGGAAGATACCCCAAAGGGCTTTGGCCGGGTGGCGGCGGCCACGGCCAGGCAGGTCATCGTGGCCCGCCTGCGCACGGCCGAGGACGCCCAAGTGCTCGGTTCGTTCCAGGGCCGCGAAGGTGATGTCGTGGCCGGGGTGATACAGCAAGGCCGCGACCCCCGCATGGTCCAGGTCGACTTAGGTGGCGTCGAGGCACTGCTACCACCACACGAGCAGATCCCGGGCGAAAGCTACCCGCACGGCGAGCGCATCAGGGCGCTGGTGTTGGATGTCACACGCGGCTTGAAAGGACCTTCAATCACGCTGTCACGGTCCCATCCTTCATTGGTCAAACGGCTATTTGCCCTGGAAGTGCCGGAGGTGGCCGATGGCCGGGTCGAAATCGCCTCGATTGCCCGCGAGGCCGGCCACCGCACCAAAATCGCTGTCAAAGCGACCCAGCCAGGGGTTAACGCCAAAGGCGCCTGCATTGGCCCAATGGGCGCGCGGGTTAGGGCCGTCATGGCCGAGCTGGGTGACGAAAAGATAGACATAGTCGATTTTTCTGAAGACGCGGCCAAGTTTGTGGCCGCAGCCCTGTCCCCGGCCAGAGTCAATTCGGTCACGGTGCTCGATGAGAGAGCCAGGGCCGCCAGAGCCGTGGTGCCGGACTTCCAGTTGTCGCTGGCGATTGGCCGCGAGGGCCAAAACGTCCGCCTGGCGGCCAAGCTGACAGGTTGGCGCATCGACATCCGCGGCGATCAGGTGGGGCCAGAAGGCGGCGCCGCGCCTGGTGCCCCGGCCGGGCGGACCAAGGCGGCCGATGCCGCTGGCCCCAGTCAGCCAGCGGCGGCGGCTTTGGCTGCGCCGGCGGCCAAAACGGAACCGGCTCCTAAGTCGCCCCCTGACTAGGGGCAAAGCCGATAAAAGCAGACGGCCTTGCCTTGGGCTAGACTATTCCGCGGCCGGGCTGCGGTTTCGGCGCTGACAACTGATCCCACCTGAGGGTGCTGATGGCTTCTACTGTGTGGCGGATGTGTGTTGGCTGCCGGGGACGCGACCCGAACACCGCACTGGTCCGCGTGGTGGCCAAGACCGTGACCGGGACAAACGTCCTGGTGGTCGACGGCGCCGCGCGACTGGAGGGCAGGGGTGCTTGGGTGCACCCCAGGCCTCAATGCTTGCGCCAAGCGGTCAGCCGGAGAGCCTTTGTGCGTGCCCTGCGCCTAACCGGTGCGGTCGACGCCAGCGCGCTTGACCAGCTGGTCGAAGGCCAGGCGGCGGGCAGTCCTGGTTGACAGTGCGGTGGCTGGAACAACAAAACCGTCAGTTGAGAACGGGTGGAAGAACGATGGACACGCAATGAGTGCCCCGAGATGAGGACCCCTAACTAGACGGCTCGCCCCTGCCTTGGGACGAGCCAAGACAGGAGCAAAGTGCAAAA
>WQXJ01000052.1 GCA_009784895.1 Micrococcales bacterium
ATCGACCCCCATGCCGATCAGGCACTGGTTCCAGTCGTCGTGTGCCCTGACCATCTCGGGATGGCTTGGCACGTCCCATATTGTGATTTGGACAACCTTGTCGAGCATGTCGGCATACTGGTTGAGGAAGTCCTGATTTGGCAGGCCGCTCGTGGACGGTTGGGCGGCCTCGCCCTCGGCCAGACAGCCCCCCAAGTCCGCAAGCTTCGCTTCGTCGTCACCAAGGTGACCCAACAACGCCATGTCGTATTCGGCTTGACCGTGCGCGCTAAGCGACCTGCGGTAATCGTCATTTTGCTTGGTCACGACGTAGAACATAGGATCAAAATCAAGTCTCTCGTGCTCCTCCTCGGTTGGGTCTTCCGGCAAACGGTCCGAGAGGCCATAACCCCAGTTGGCCACAACTGCGCGGTCGTCATCCAACCACGAGATAGGCGTACGCGAAGGCGAAAACCACGAACTGCCCAATAGGCCGCCGTCTCCGGTTAGGTCTCTGCCATTTCGGGAGCCGCCAAAAGGTATGGGGTGGTACTCAAAGCCGGCTCTCTTCATGCATTCCGCGACGACTGCTTCTCTTTTGTCGTTGTCGTCAATTTGCTTCTGGACGAACTCTTTCACGTCTACAGCAGGTCCGTTCAGATACGGCCGGTAGGGGTCCAGTGGCATCGGTACACCAAGATCGGTCACTCCACTGGCCCTAGGCGCCCCTTCCGGCCATGGTTCGGAGGAGCTGTTCCCGGAATCGCTGGGGGGCGGTTTCCTGTCCGAGGCGCCGTCCCTTCCGGTACCTGTGCAACCCGCCAACACCAGGCAGGCAATGGCGCCAGCCAGCCAACAGGTGGCAGGCCGGCGCGACGTCGTCACAACATTCTCCACTTGCGATGGGACTGGGCTAATTTGCCGCGTGATCGGGGTCGCAGTAGTGGCTGGTGCTGATTTCGTACGCGATGAACATTCGATCATTGGTGACTCCAGATTGATGCTAATAGCCATTCCGCGTTGCAGCCGACTCAAGCTCATCCAAACGCACTTTGTTTGAGTCGACAAACGCCTGCTCCACGTCAATTTGGATTGCCATGATCCGGTTCATGTAATCCAGTTCCTCCCGGCAGTCGAAATCGGCCAGAGCAATCTCGACCTGGGCCGGATAGGCATGTTGGGCAGGCGTTTGGCCGTCAGCCCAGTCGACGATCTCGCGGCCGTCCTGGTCCAACCCTGCCCCGTAGAAATACACTGTGGCCGGCGAAAACCGGTTTAGCAGAGACGCATCAGAGAGCCGTCTAGGGTCTCGATCAAACCTTTCAGATGGCAAGTTGGTGCCCCCGGCCGCCATGCAGGTAGCCCATTCCTTGTCCAGGGCCACAGCCCGCGGATCTACGCCCATGTCCCAAATGGTGACCTGGACCACTGATCGCCTCAAGTCTTCAAAAGCCTCCATGAATTGGGTATATGCCCTTGTGCTGGGCGCATCCCCCGGAACAGCCGAATGGGCTTGTCCAAAACAGCCGGCGCCGTCCGGAAGCATCGCACCCTCTTGTATCTCCTCTGCACCGACAAGTGCAAGGTTGTATTGCTTTCTGGCTGTGGCCGACAGTGAATCCTGATACTCCTGGTTCTTTAGTGTGGCCTCGACGAACTTGGGGTCGGTGTCCCCCAGGATGTCGTCCATGCCTGTGGCTTCCGCGCTGGTCCCGTATCCCCACTTCTCGACTGTGTCCCGGTCGTCAGCCAGGACAGGGACAAACAACATCCACCCTCGAACCAGCCAACCGTCTTCCTGCTCGGTCATCGAACCGCCGAACGGAACTGGGAAATAGTCAAACCCAGCCTGTTTCATGCAGCCGCTGACGATGCTCTCACGAGCGTCCTGAACTGCGGAGAGCTCTGCTCTCATCTTTTCCGCGTCGGCCTGTGGTCCCTCCAGATACTTGCGATACGGCGCCAAAGGCGTGTCGTCCGGTAGCCGCTGCCAGTCTCGAGCAACAGGCGCGCCACCAGTTGTCGCCTCGGTATCTTGAGACGGGCCAGAACTGCTAGGGATTGGTGCGGCCGGCCGTGGGGTCTGACCGTGGGCGCACCCCGAGAGAATGAGCGTTCCGATCAGACCAACCACGGCAGACCGCAAAACATGCTGGCGCATGTCTAGTTCGCTACACGGCCCAGACTCGGTCATAATCACAGGCACCGCCACCAACCCTAATATGCTTGATCGCGTCATGTGTTCCAGGGCCATAGATACCGTCCTGGATTGTGGACGAGACCTTTTGGGCATAAACCACCGCAGCCTTAGTGTTAGCACCAAAAATGCCATCATAGGTGAGGGGCTTCCCATAGCAAACGGCCAGCGTCTGTTGGAGAACCTTCACACCCATGCCCTGGTTTCCCAGGCCCAAGATGCACCGGCGGGCTGCGACACTGTTGGCCGTGGATAGAGTTGGTACGTAGACATTGAATTGCTTGTAGAAGCCGATTGCCGAGATGTAGGTGGAGCAAGGGGTTTTTAGAACTGCAGCTTGCGCTTCGTTTTTGGCCGCCGGGCCGGCCGCGACTAACATAGCAGCGAGAAAAGCGGCCGCAATCAGCGACGCGCCGACTCGCCTAATAGGTAGAGAGAGAGTTTATTCGACATTTTCGTTATTCCTTGTCTGTCGTAAGGTAATTGGGCTGATTCAATTGGAATAGGAAGTGTCTTTTCAACTATGGCAAGCGTAGGCAAAATGCGAGCCCAGGAACAGTAGCGAACCGGTTGTAATACTGCCGCCCCAGTCCTTGGCTCCAAGCTAGCACGCAGCCACCGATCGAGCGGAATGGGTTGGGTAACAATTCGGTCACGGGTTTTCGTATTTGGTAGAGGATCTTGGAGAATCCGCAGGTGGTGGGCTTGGAGGCGCCGGGAGCCAGCTTCGGGTCCGAAACATGGGACCTTTGGGACTGGTGCAGCCACCTGGCCGGGCCACGTCTTCGCGAGACCCGGTGGATCTGTCGGGTCGTCGCCAACCCTATCGCTGTCACCTGGGGTTTCGCTCCGAGCACTTCCTGTGCTCCGGCAGATCGAGCAGGTCTCGCGGGGCTGGGTCAGGGCGTTGGTGACACACTAGCACCTAGGTGGTACACTTGGCCTATGCCAACGGCCCTACCCAGGTATCAGGTCACTGAAACCCCACCGGTTCGACGCGCCATTGACCTTGCGGCCCAGCGCTGGCCGGACAAACCCAGGTCAAAGCTGCTGCTGGACGTAATTGGTGCTGGCGCTCGCAGCCTCGAGCTTGAACTAGACCAGGCCCAACTTGAACATGCCCATCGGGTCGAGGCCGCCGCGGGCTGCCTGACCGGTGCGTTTGGCCCAGGTTATCTCCAGAACTTGCGCCAAGACTGGCCCGAATGATCACGCTTGACGCCAGTTGCCTAATCGCGCTGTTAGATGGCCAGGACCGGCATCACAAACGGGCCACAGCCATTGTGGCGGCCGGGCGGCCCGGCGAGATGCAGATCCACAGCATCAACTTGGCAGAGGTTCTAGTGGGAGCGGTCCGGGTGGGCGAAACGGCCAGGACCCTGTCCAGCATCGAGGCGATGGGTATCACGGCTTACGCCACGGCGGATCAAGAGCCCCTTCGCCTGGCCGAAGTCCGCCACCAAACCGGCCTAAAGCTGCCAGACTGCTGTGCGCTGGTCGCGGCGCTGGCCAAGGGCCTAACCCTCGCCACCTTCGACCAGGACCTAGCCAAGGCCGCCCGGCAGCTGGGTATCACGGTGGTCGACTAGTTCGGCGCCACCACGCACAGGACTTGGCCGGCGGCGACCCTCGCGCCTGGCTGGGCGCTAAGCGATTGGACCACGCCGGCGGTGGGGGCGGCCAGTGGCTGTTCCATTTTCATGGCCTCGAGCACAATCAGCACGTCACCCTCGGCCACCGCCTGGCCTTCGGTCACCGCTACCCGGATGACCGTGCCTTGCATTGGCGCGGTCACCTGGCCGTCGCTGCCCCGGCCCAGTTTGGTGCCGGCTGTCTTGCGGGCGGAGCGACGCGGAGCGGCCGCCCCGCCCGCCAAGCCAACACCGGCGGCGGTCAGGGCTGCCGGCAGGATCACTTCGAGGCGTTTGCCGTCGACTTGGACCACCATCCGGGCGGTCGGTTCAGGCGAGGGCAGGCCGGATTCGTTGACGGTGGCTGGTGCTAGTTCGGCCAGGGTCAAAGCAAACTCAGATTCGAGCCAGCCGGTGTGGATCGAGAAGTCATCGGCGAAATCGGCCGTCTCGACCACTGCCCGGTGGAAGTTGCGAACTGTGGCGACGCCATCGGCCTTGAACTCACGCAAAGCCCGGCGCGAACGCTCCAAGGCCTGTTGACGCGAGGCGCCAGAGACTATCACCTTGCCAATCAGCGAGTCATACGATCCGGTCAAGGCGTCGCCGATCTCATAGCCAAAGTCGCAGCGCACGCCCGGGCCGCCGGGCAGGCGCAAATCGGTCAGCGTGCCAGGGACCGGCAAAAAGCCATTGGCCGGGTCCTCACCATTGATCCTGAACTCAATGGCGTGGCCCGTCACTGGAACTGATTCGTAGCCCAGAGCCTCGCCAGCCGCCAAGCGGAATTGTTCACGCACCAGGTCAACTCCAGTGACCGCTTCAGTCACCGGGTGTTCGACCTGCAAGCGCGGGTTGACCTCCATGAAGAAAACCGAACCGTCGGAATCCAGCAGGAACTCACAGGTGGCAGCGCCCTTGTAGCCAACGGCCTGCAGGATGGCGCGCGAGGCCCCGGTCACCTGTTCGAGCTGGCACGGGCTGAGCCCAGGGGCCGGCGCCTCCTCAATCAGCTTTTGGTGCCGGCGCTGGACAGTGCAGTCCCGGGTCGAAACCACTGCCACGGTGCCACCGGCATCGGCCAGGCATTGTGTTTCGATGTGGCGCGGCCGGGTGACGTACTGTTCAACAAAAACCTCGCCGTTGTCGAAAGCCAGTTTGGCTTCGCGCTTGGCTGCGGCCAGGGCCTCGTCAACACCGTCGAGCGAGTCGATGACTCGCATGCCGCGCCCGCCGCCGCCGTGCGAAGCCTTGATCAGCAGTGGAAGTCCGTGCTGGCGGGCGAAGTCAGTGACGTCACTGGCCGCGGCCACCGGCGGGCTGGCCGCCACCAATGGTGCTCCGACTGAGGCCGCCACCGCCCGGGCCGCCACCTTATTACCCAGGGTCTCAAGTGCCTTGGCCGTTGGCCCCACCCAAGTCAGCCCGGCCGCCACCACCGCCCGGGCGAAGGCCGGAGATTCGGCCAAAAAGCCGTAGCCGGGATGGACCGTGTCCGCACCAGACTTGGTGGCCGCCGCCAAAACCGCCTCGATTGAGAGGTATGTTTCAGCCACCGATTCGCCGTCCAAGGCAAAGGCTTGATCTGCCATCCGCACATGCAACGCATCGCGGTCCTCAGGTGAGTAGACCGCGACTGAGGTCAGGCCGGCATCGGCGCAGGCCCGAGCGATCCGCACGGCAATCTCGCCCCGGTTGGCGATCAGCACCTTGGTCACTTTTGGCACTCAGCCACGCTAACGCGAACCCGGCCCAGGCGGCCCTGCCGCTAGCAACCAGGGCGCGGCGGGGCGGTTTGTGGCATCCCTACAACAGACCCGGTCGCCAAAGCTGAAGAATTGACAACCCCAGGCCATCCAGAAGTGTGCGCAGCAGCGGCAGCGACAGTCCCACCACGGCGTGCGGGTCGCCGTCCACGCCGTCGATGAACGGCCCGCCTAAGGCGTCAATGGTGAAGGCGCCGGCCACATTGAGTGGCTCGCCGGTGGCGACATAGGCTTTGATCTCCTGGTCAGTCATTTGGCCAAATCGCACAATGGCCGATGCCGTCCCACCGGTTTGCCTGGCCTCGGGGCCTCGGGCGTCAATTAGGTGGTGTCCGGTGTGTAAGGTGGCTGCCCGCCCGGCCTGTTGGCGGATCCGGCGGCAGGCATCTTCCGGGCCAGTGGGTTTGCCCAGTACTTCGCCGTCGAGTTCCAGCATTGAGTCGCAGCCCAACACCAGGGCCGGGCCGCAGTGGCGGGCGACGTCTTCAGCTTTGGCCCGAGCCAGCAGTTCGACCTGCTGTTTGGGGTCCAGGTTGGGCTGGCCGGCTTGGGCCTGTGTCAGCAGCTCGTCTTCGTTGATTGACGAGACCATCACCGAGGGCTCAATCCCGGCCGCCTTGAGAGTAGCCAGCCGGGCCGGCGAGGCCGAGGCCAGCACCAGCCGCACCGGGGCCGGCGCCTCAGGCATTAGGCCAGGCATCGGTCGCTTTGCCGCTCAGGTGCCGAAGGGGGCTACGGCGAGGACCTTGACGGCAACTTCTTTGCCGGTTGGGGTGGTGTAGCTGCGCTCTTCGCCTGGTTTGGCCCCCAGGATGGCCTTGCCCAGCGGGCTGGCCTCCGAATAGACATCAACGTCCAAATCGGCCGCCGCCTCGCGCGAGCCGAGCAGGAACTTCATTTCGTTGCCGGCCACGTTGGCGGTGACCACAGTGCCGGAGGCCACCACCGAAGCGTCGACCGGCGCTTCACCGACCTGGGCGGTTTTGAGCAGAGCCTTGAGCTGGGCGATCCGGCCGGCTAGCTTGGCCTGTTCCTCGCGGGCGGCGTGGTAGCCACCGTTTTCCTTCAGGTCGCCTTCGGCTCTGGCGGCCTCGATCCGGCTGACTATCTTGGCCATGGCCTCGCCTTGGAGGTGGGCCAACTCCTCTTGCAGGCGGTCGAAAGCCTGTTTGGTTAGCCAGGTGGTCATCGCTGTTACTCCGGGTTGTCTAATCGGGTACTGATCCAAGTCAGCGCCAGGCCCGGCCCCAATGGCGGGTACGGCGCGAAACGTCAATGGTAGAACAACTATGACCTGATTGCCGGTATTTCTGCTCCTGTTATTGGCCTTTCCCCGCGCGAGCCGTGGTGGATCCATAAGGAAGCCAAGCGAGTCGTGGTGGATCTACTAGCCTTCCTCGGATCTGTTGTTGTGACCAGGAAGTTTGCACTGGTGCCGGCTGGGCCTTGATAGATCGAACACGTCTGGGGGGCGGTTGTGGTAGATCAAGCACGTCTCGCGGGCCGCGCATCCCGGTTGCCAACCCATGGCCAACCCGCCAGCTCCCCGTGCCAGCCGGCGGGCCGGCATCGGGCAACAGCCGCAACCAGTCGGCCAGCCGGTTGCGGCTACCAAGCCCGAGCCTCTACAACCGGTGGCGGCGCCTAACCATCACCATGATTAGCCCCACGGCCACCAGCATCACAGCCAAGATGGCCGTCGCGGAGGCCGTTTCGGTGCCTGTAAATGACAAGCTTGAATGCGACTTGACTGGGTTGCCTGGCACAGTTGGTGCGCTGATTGTCAGCACGATACTCTCGCTGGTGCCATCGCTGAAGACAGCCTGGTAGACGTGAGTCCCGGCAGAAAGGGTCTTCAAATATGCCTCATTAAAGGTAATGACG
Source organism: Micrococcales bacterium (assembly GCA_009784895.1). Lineage (NCBI taxonomy): Bacteria > Bacillati > Actinomycetota > Actinomycetes > Micrococcales > Micrococcales bacterium. The sequence continues at coordinate 7,458 of WQXJ01000052.1, forward strand.
GTGCTGCCCTGGGTCACGGCGTAATGCTTGGGATCGACTTCCACCCCGGCCTTGACCAGGCGAACAAACTTGCCGTGATCCGCGTCAACCCGAGCCTTGGCGCCCCCACTGCCCGGCCAGGTGCCGAAGTGCTCCAGCACCCGGTAGGTGACTGGTGGCGGGCCAACGCCGCCGGTTTGGCCGGTGATGGTGATGGTGACGTCTTGGTAGGTGCCCGAACCATCAAGAGCAGCCGCCCGGATGGTCACCGTGCCATTGGCAATGGCGGTGACTAAACCTCCCACATCAACGCTGGCGAAGGCCGCGCCGGAGATCAAGGTCCACGAAACCGCCTTGTTGGTGGCATCAGCCGGGGCGACGTTAGCCGCAAGTTGCAGCGTGCCGCCGTCGACGGAAATTGCCGTGCCACCGGTGATGGCGATGCCCGTCACCGGTACTGTCCCAGGCGTCGCCGGCTTGTAGGTGGCCGTCGCCGCGGCGTCGTTGGCCGGCATGGTGAACGTGGTGGTGGAGCTGGTGGCAAGGGCGAAGGTCCCGCCGCCAACACCGGTCCACCGGTCAAAGACCATGCCTGCCGCCGGCGCGTTAGCCGTGATCGCCACCGGCGTGCCAGCAGCGTAACTACCAGAACCGGTACCGGAGTTCACCGTCAGCTGGTAGGTGGTGATTCGGCCGGTGACGGTGATGGTGGTGTCTTGGTAGATAGCCGAACCATCAAGCGCGGTCGCCCTGATGGTCACCGTGCCGTTGGCAATGGCGGTGACCAAACCTGCCGCATCAACGCTGGCGAATCCCGCACCGGAAACCACGGTCCACGACACGGCCTGGTTGGTGGCGTCTGCCGGGGTGACGTTGGCCGTCAACTGCAGGGTGCCGCCGTTGATGGAAATTGCCGCGCCACCGGTGATCGAAATGCCAGTTACCGGCACTGGTACCACTGGTGCTGCCTTGTAGGTGGCCGTCACCGTGGCGTTGTTGCCCGGCATGGTGAAGCTGGTGGTGGCGTTGTTGGCGTTGGCGAAGGTCCCGCCGTTGCCACCAGTCCAGGTGTCGAAGACCATGTCTGCAGGTGGCGCATTGGCCGTGATTACTACCGGCGTGCCAGCGGCGTAGTCGCCCGAACCGGTGCCGGAGTTGACCGTCAACTGGAAGTTGGCGGTTTGGCCGGTGATGGTGATGGTGTGGTCTTGGTAGGTAGCCGAACCATCAAGCGCGGTCGCCCTGACCGTTACCGTGCCATCAGCCAAGGCCGTCACAAGGCCCCCAGCATCAACGCTGGCGAACGCCCCGCCGGAAACAATGGTCCACTCCACCGCCTTGTCAGTGGCATCTGCCGGGGTGATGTCAACAAAGAGGACTAGCGTGCCCCCCAATGTGGTAATGGTTGTGCCGCCGCCAATCGAAATACCCGTCACCGGAACTGTCCCCGGCGTTGCCGGTTTGTAGGTGGCTGTAACCGTGGCGTCGTTGGCCGGCATGGTGAAGCTGGTGGTGGCGCTGTTGGCGTTGGCCATGGCCCCACCGTTGCCGCCGGTCCATGCGTCAAAGACCAAACCCGATGCTGGCGCATCAGCTGTGATCACCACCGGCGTTCCGGCGGCGTAGGAGCCGGAACCGGTACCGGAGTTCACCGTCAGCACGTAGGTGGCGGTTTGGCCGGTGACGGTGATGGTGGTGTCTTGGTAGACAGCCGAACCATCCATCGCGGTCACCCGAACCGTGACCGTGCCGTCAGCTAGGGCGGTTACCAGGCCCCCAGCATCAACGCTGGCGGCGGCCGCGCCGGAGACCACGGTCCACGACACCGACTTGTTGGTGGCATTGGCCGGTGTCACATCCGCCGTTAGTTGCAGGGTGCCATCCTTGGCCGTGATAGCCGTGCCACCGCTAACTGTGATGCCTGTGACCAGTACTATCGCAGGCATTGTCGGTTTGTAGGTGGCTGTGACCGTGGCGTTGTTGGCCGGCATGGTGAAGGTGGTGGTGGCGTTGTTGGCGTTGTCGAAGACACCGCCGTTGCCACCGGTCCAAGTGTCGAAGATCATGCCCAGCGGCGGCGCATTGGCAGTAATCGCGACTGGCGTGCCAGAGGCGAAGCTGCCCGCGCCAATACCGGAGCTGACCGTCAACTGGTAGGTGGTGGTTTGGCCGGTAATGGTGATGTCCGTGGTCCCGAACACACCTGAACCGTCGTTGGCGGTTGCCCTGACCGTCACAGTGCCATCAGCCAAGGCTGTTACCAAGCCCCCGGCATCGACGCTGGCGGCGGCCGCGCCGGCATCGATGCTCCAGGTCACGGACTTGTCTGTGGCGCCTGCCGGGGTGACGTTGGCCGTTAGCTGCAAAGTGCCGTCCTTGGCCGTGATAGCCGTTCCACCGGTAATCGAAATGGCTGTCACCAGCACTGGCGCCGGCGTGTCCGGCTTGTAGGTGGCTGTGACCGTGGCGTTGTTGGCCGGCATGGTGAAGGTGGTGGTGGCGTTGTTGGCGTTGGTGAAGGTCCCGCCATTGCCCCCAGTCCAGGTGTCAAAGACCATGCCCGATGCCGGCGCATCAGCCGTGATTTCGACTGGCGTACCAGCGGCGTAGGCGCCGGAACCGGTGCCGGAGTTCACCGTCAGCTGGTAGTTGGCGGTTTGGCCGGTGATGGTGATGACAAGCGTGCCTTCAGTGTTAGAACCGTCGTTGGCCGTGGCTCTCACCGTAACCGTGCCGTCACTGACCGCGGTCAACAAGCCGCTGGCGCTGATGGAGGCGCTGCCCGTGCCGCTAGTCACAGACCACGTGACTGCGTTGTTGGTTGCGTCTGCTGGCAGCACTGTGGCCGACATTTGCAGTGTGCCGCCACTAGCGGTTATGGCAGTTGCGCCGCCCGCGCCCGTCACGGTGATCGATGAGACGGGTACCACCGGAACGTCGCTGTGGGCAAAGGCCGCCGTCATGGAGATGACACCGTTCGCCGCGGCATCGCCCGCCGCAATGGCGTAGCTAGACGTGCCGCTCCCGGGGACGCTCACCTGTCCGGGTAGGGTCGCTGTCCCGGAATAGGTCAGCGTGTTGCTCGCCGAGCCCGCGTTGGCCAGCGTGTAGGCCAACTGGATCGTGTCACCCAACTTGCCGTAGGGCGCAGCGATCGAGACGGCGTCTGTGCCCGTGGCGCCCGATGCCGTCACTTCGACCTTGTAGACCGTCTGGCTGGCCGTCAACTCACCGGCAGTACCGGCTTTAGTGGCCGTGCAGGTGATCGCCTTGCCCAACTCGCTGGCCGCCGGCGTGTAAGTGCTGCCGCTAGCCGTGCCGTTCAGGGTGGTGCCCTGCCCCGCCACCGACCAGGCGTAGGAATAGGTGCCGCTGCCACCGGTGACCGAAGCGGTCAATTGACCGGTCGCGGCGGCAACCGCCAGATTCAGCGTGCCATCAATGGTCAGGGTCTTTTGCAGCACCAGATCCAAGCCATCGACATGATCGGCAACGTCAAAGGCTGCGATGGTGCCGGGTTGGTATCCAGCCATGGTCACCGCAATGGTGTAACCCGTCCCGAGCGGCACGTTGTCAATGAAATACCGCCCATCGGTGTTGGCCGTCACGGGCGATCCGATGCTGGCGCCGCTGGAGTCCTTGAGCTGCAAGGTGGCCTCCAGGCCTCCAGGCGCGTCACTTCCGGTAATAGTGCCGCTATTGGAGTAGAGCGCGTCCTCGAACACGGCTGTGAACGTCACGTCGTTGTTGGGCATCAAGAAGTAGGTGCTTTGGCTCCGCACATTCGCAATGAACTCTTCCGCCACGTCCTCAGTAGTCCATTCGACAAAACGCTGGCCCGCTGGGGCTGTCCCGGCATCGATGGTGACTGCTTCACCGGCAATGTAGCTACCTGAACCGCTGGCGCCAGTCCCGGCACTGGTGACGGTCACCAGACGGGTGGCCGCCCCGGCATCTGCTGCCACCGTCACATTGACCATGGCCGTCAGGGCCACGTCCAGTGGGTTGGTCACACCGTCCGGCAGGGTGACATGTCCATAAACGTCGAAGTTCTGCTCAAACAACATATTCGAGTCATACGGACTGTAACTCACATTCCAGGTCACGTTGGCTGGCACATCTCCGTCATCAGTCACCATGATCACGGTGTCCGGCAGCCCCAGAGCAGCCGCGAAGGCTGCGGTGCCGTTGGGCAGGCCGACGATGGCGGAGGGCTGGGTAATGCTGAGCAGTCGGTTGGCCGTGGTGGTGCCTGACGCCTCGACCGTCACGCTGATGCTGGTCGATTTGTACGGCGTTGGGGGCACGACATCCATCCCGGCGTCTTGAAGGTCTCCAAGCGCTACCTGGCCACTAACTGTGAAGGTCTGCTGGCTGACCAAGGCAGGGCCATAGGTGCTCGAAGACACGTCCCAAGTCACCGGAACAAGCACATTGCCGTCGTCCGTGATGGCCGTTACCTGGTCAGGCAAACCCAAAGCCCCTGCGGTCTTGGCGGTGCCATTGGGGACGCCTGTGATTGGATCCAGGAACTCAAAACCAAGAAACCTTCTTAGCTTTGCGAACGACTTTGATGCGCTGTCGCTGCCGTTGTACAAATCGTTACCCCGATAGGTCGCGGTAACGGTGTAGTCACCCACAACTGGAAGACGCACTTCGGCTAAGGCTATGCCAAGTGCATTGACTCTGCCGTTGGCGTGGGCAGTGGTGCCTGTTGTGGTGTGAGTCACACTGAATTGAACATCACCCGTCGGGGTTGGCCCGGCCCCAGTGACCCGGGCCCGCAGCTCCGCAAATCCCATGGGATCTACATTGGGGGTGCCGTCAATCTCTGTGGCGGAACTCATCTTGCTGAATGTCACAGTGGCTGGATCGGACACTATGGTCCAGGTGTTGAGACCCTGCGTGTAGTCCACTACCAGTCGGTAGACGCCCTCGAAGCTTGACGAGGGTGAGTTGAACGTCAGTGAGAAATTGGTGCCACTTCGACTTGGGCCAAAGCCTGTCCCGCTGACTGGTGTCCAGCTATTGCCCGTAGCAGATTTCTTCTGCCATTCGTAGCTGTCAACCTCAAAGCCCGCCGCGTTCAGCGTGGCTGTAAGTTGGCTGGTCGTACCCAGTTCAATATCAGATGGTGGCGGGTCAAAATAGACCGACGCCCCGGCGGGCGTAGTCCATGCGTCGATCCAAGCGCTGTAGGTACTGGTGGAAGAAGAGTCACTGGCTCGGGTCGCATTTATGACGTACCGGTATTGAGTTTGTGGGTTGAGCCCGCTTTGTGTGATTGTATAAATACCCTGTGATGCGTCGTAGTCAATAGGATTAACAACACTATTGACTGGAGTAGGGCTGACGCTGCTAGTGGTCACGCGGTACACGTTGTAAATAGCGTTGCCAGTTAGAGTGTCTTCCGGACTTGGTTCCCAGTACAACGTCACGGTATCCTCCGTGGTACCCAAGACACCATAATCGCCCGGCAATCCAGCCGGGCTCCTGACGTTAGACACGGCATAAGTAACAACTGGGAAGTCCTGTAACCCTTGGTACTGGTATTCCATTAGTCGCCAATTGAAACCGTACTTATCCCCGTTGGTCGTGGCTGGAAGCGGTCCGCGGACGCTGCCCTCATAGGTCACACCTGAGGTGTCAATCGTGGCTTCACCTCTTTCGTCATCGTAACCAAGGGTGACACCTATCATCAACTTAACATCGACGAAATTGCCCTTGACTTCAACGCCGCCGCCGGCCTTTAGGCCCACCTGGTTGACACTGACGGTACCCTCTGACGATTCCTGGCTCATTGAAATGGTGTCGCGTATTCCGGAAGCACCCGGGGCATAGTTGTTGGCCGCCGCCGAGGTCAGCGCATTGCGGTAGCCGGCTGCGCTGGCCGGATAGCTGCCCGGCACGCCCAATGTGTGCTTGAAGACGTCCCCAGCAATATTCGGGAGGAGTTCGGGGTAGCTGGCTCGAACCTTGGTGTATTCATCCAGAGGCAAGACAGAATAACAGGGGTCATAGGGCACCACCACCAAGACCTCGCTTTCCTCATAGACAATCTGGTTGCCCTGGAGCTTGGGAGAATAGAGCTTATAGAGATACATATCCTGTGGCACCGCGTAGATTACCACCGAATCCTGCCCGCCGTCGGTGTAAAAGCCCTTCTCAAACTCGATCATTGACCTTTGTTCGCTTTCCCAGGTCCAGCCGTGGTTGTAGCTAGCCTCAACCTCTATGGCGGCTTTGACGCTCTCCCCGAACATGCCTGCCCCGGTACCCAACTCAAAGGCCACGTAACCTCCCAAATTGAAGGTCTGGGACTTGCTGTTTGAGCCACCTTGCCCCTTGGCGGTGGCGTACTCCGTGTAACCACCGGTATGGTTGTCATCCACAGCCCCCAGGTCGCCAAAGAAAGGCGGCGAGGCCAAAGCCGCCACCACAATGGGGTCGGAGTACATCAGTTGGTGGTCGTCGTAGACCATGATGGCCGAGTCGGTATCCACGTCCGGCAACGCAAAGAAGTTTGCCCGGTTAGCATGGAATGACTGCCTCCAGTCAGGGGCCTTTTGGTTAGCGTAGAGGACCCTGGCGATATTGGTACCGTCAGAGGCGTGGGTCTCAACATTCACATCCATATAGCCTAACGAGTTGTATGTGTTG
>WQXJ01000053.1 GCA_009784895.1 Micrococcales bacterium
CACCTGCGAACGCCGCGATTCGGCCGCGGCGGCCGCGGCCGCCTCTGCTGCCATCTGCAACAGGCGCGAACGCAACACCCGCAGGGCCTGCTCGCGGTTTTGCAGCTGGGACTTTTCGTTTTGGCACGAAACCACCAGGCCGGTCGGCAGGTGGGTAATCCTGACGGCCGAATCGGTCGTGTTGACAGACTGCCCGCCTGGCCCTGAAGACCGGTAGACGTCGATCTTTAGGTCATGGGCATCAATTTCTAGTTCGGTTGGATCGTCCGCCTCCGGCATCACCAGCACCCCCGCAGCTGAGGTGTGGACCCGGCCTTGCGACTCAGTCACCGGGACTCGCTGAACTCTGTGGACGCCACCTTCATACTTCAGATGGGCCCAAACCCCGTCCTGAGGTTCGGGGTTGCCCGGTGCCCTAATGGCCAAGGCCACCTCTTTGATGCCACCCAAAGGTGTTGGCGTGGCACTGATGACCTCAACTGACCAGCCCTTGGCCTCGGCGAAGCGCTGGTACATGCGCAACAGGTCATCGGCAAATAGGGCGGATTCCTCTCCACCGGCACCAGCTTTGATTTCCAGAATGACATCGCTGGCGTCATCGGGATCACGCGGCGCCAAATAGGCTCGCAATTCTGATTCCGCCTCATCCCTGGCTTGGGTCAAAGCTGGGATTTCGGCGGCGAAAGCCGGATCACCGGCCAACTCCTGGGCCGCTTCAAGATCCGCCACCGCGGCATCGAAATGATCGAAAGCCCCCAGCAGCTGGGAAACCTGTGCAAAACGACGCCCAAGCTTCTTGGCCCGCCCGGCCGAGGCATGCAGGGCCGGGTCAGCCATTTGGGCCGCCAGCTGGTCGTACTCCTGCCTCAGCGGCCCTGCGGCCTGGTGGAGGTCAGCCATGAGGCTACTTGGCCGCCGCCTTCTTCTTGCCGTAGCGGGCTTCGAAGCGGGCGACACGGCCGCCGGTGTCAAGAATCTTCTGTTTGCCGGTGTAGAACGGGTGGCAGGCGCTGCAAACATCAGCGTGGATTTGACCGGAGGTCGAAGTAGACCGAGTGGTGAAAGTGTTGCCACAGGTGCATGTCACCACGGTGGCGACATAGTCAGGGTGGATCTTCTTCTTCATCTTCTTTCCTTCCCCAAACCCCTCGGGTCCGCCGGTCAAAGTGGCGGTGAACCGAAAGGCCGGTGGCTATTGTGCCAGATGCGGCCGGATGGGCGCAGCCTGGTCGCGACTAATTGCGCCGGCTACATCTGATCCGGTGTGGTCTTGTTGACCTGAAGCATGAACTCCGCATTCGACCTGGTTTTGCGCAACCGGTCGGTCAGCAGCTCGATTGCCTGCTGCAAGTCAAGCGCGGACAGCACTCGCCTTAGCTTCCAGTTGATCTTCAACTCCTCGGTGGCCATCAAATATTCCTCGCGCCGGGTGCCACTGGCGTCAACGTCTACCGCTGGGAACAGGCGTTTGTCTGCCAAGGAGCGTGACAGGCGCAACTCCATGTTGCCGGTGCCTTTGAACTCCTCGAAAATGACCTCATCCATCTTCGAGCCCGACTCAATTAGAGCCGTAGCCAAGATGGTCAGCGATCCGCCGCCTTCGATGTTGCGAGCCGCGCCAAAGAACTTCTTGGGCGGGTAGAGGGCTGAAGAATCAACGCCGCCGGACAAAATACGCCCGGAAGCTGGCGCCGCCAGGTTATAGGCCCGGCCCAGGCGGGTAATGCCGTCCAGCAGGATCAACACATCGTGTCCCATTTCAACCAGCCGCTTGGCCCGTTCAATGGCCAGTTCGGCCACTACCGTGTGGTCGGAGGCTGGACGGTCGAAGGTTGAAGAAATGACCTCGCCTTTGACCGACCGCTCGAAATCCGTGACCTCTTCTGGCCGTTCGTCAACCAACACCACCATCAGATGAACCTCGGGGTTGTTGGCTGTCACGGCGTTAGCGATGGCTTGCATGATCATGGTCTTGCCGGCTTTTGCCGGCGAGACGATTAGGCCACGTTGGCCTTTGCCGATCGGTGCAACCAGGTCGATCACCCGAGTGGTCAGGTTGTCCCCAGTAGTCTCCAGACGCAGCCGGTCGGTCGGATACAGCGGCGTCAGTTTGGCAAACTCCGGTCGTTCCAACGCCTCGGCCGGCGGCCGTCCGTTGACCGAGTCGACCCGCACCAGCGCGTTGTACTTCTGGCGACCTGATTGCTCACCTTCACGCGGTTGGCGCACGGCGCCGACAATGGCATCGCCCTCTCGCAGCCCGCCCCGCCGCACTGCCGAAAGCGAAACGTAAACGTCCCCTGGACCTGGCAGATAGCCGGAGGTCCGGACAAAGGCATAGTTGTCCAGCACGTCCAAGATTCCCGCCACCGGCACCAGGACGTCGTCCTCGCGCACCTCGACATCTTCCATACCAGCCAAATCGCGCCCGCCGCCTTGGCCGCCTCGCGCCCCGCGGTTTTTCCGGTCGCGGTAGCGCTCGCGTTGGCGCCGCCGCCTCCCGCCCGGGCCGTCATCGTCCCGGCCTTGACCTGGCCTGCCGCCTTGGCCGGCAAACTGGCCGCCGGCTTCACCTTTGCCTGGCCCGCCCTGTTTGCCTTTGCCCTGTGCCGTCTCGCCCGTGCCCGCGGCATCGGACTTCTCTGGTGGACCAGCTGGGCGCCCTGCCCGCCGGCCCGCCGTCGCTGCCAAATCCGCTTTGACCTGGTCGATGGCCCTGGCGGTGCGCTCAGTTTTGTCGCCACGGCGATCGCTGGCAGGAGCCGGCTCTTGGCCGGGGCCGCTGGGCGAGGGTTCCTTGGCCTGGCCAGCTTCAGCCTCGTGGGAGTCTTGGCGTTGGGTCACCGCTGTGGCCGGCTTGGTGCCGCCCTTGCTCGACCCGGCTGGCTGACGGTGGGCTCCGATAGTGGCGATCAGATCCGCCTTGCGCATTCTGGATGTGCCTTTGATGCCCATCGAAGAGGCCATCGACTGAAGCTCAGCCAATTTGAGTGCGCCCAATGGAGCCTTCTGGTTACCTGTAATTGACACGAGGTTCCTTCCCTCGTTGAACGGGTTGGCACCCGCCAATAGATTAAGTTCGCGTCGGCGAACGAGGTGATCGTTTGTCTAATGCTGGCGTGCCCGGCCCAAACCTATCGATTCGGGAGTTATGGCCGCCGCCACCAGCGGCGTCAGCTATGTCAGCGTCGCACGCTGTGATGATGCTACCACCAATAGAGACAAACGCGTTACGCCGCTGCGCCAACGCCCAAAATGCCCGCCTCAGCTGGTGGTTGGGCCGTGAAGCAACTGAGTCAGGGAGGTTACCACTAGGTCGGCCCCGTTGGCTCTAAGTGCTGCCTCGCCAGTACCCCGGTCGACCCCCACCACCAGTCCGAAGCCTCCGGCCCGCGCTGCCGCCACCCCGGCGATGGCGTCTTCAACCACGGCACAGGCCAGTGGGTACAGGCCAAGGCGACGGGCTGCCCAGACAAAGGTGTCAGGTGCCGGTTTTCCGGCCAGTTCCTCTGCCGTGGCGACTTGCCCATCAACAATGACGTCAAAACGATCTAGTAGTTCGGCCGCCCGGAGCACCTGTTTAGCGTTGGCGGAACTTGAGACGATCGCAACTGGCTTGTTTTGCCTAGCCAGCGCGTCCAGCAAGTCGGTGGCACCTGGATACGGTGCTACCGGATCGGCCTGCAGGATGGCGTTGAAGGCTTGGTTCTTCGAGTTGCCCACGGCACAGATGGTGCCGTCTCCGGGCGGGTCGGTCGGGTCGCCGAAGGGCAGCGACAATTGGCGAGCCGCCAGCATATCCATGACGCCGGCAAACCGCGGTTTGCCGTCAATGTGAGCGAAGTAGTCGGCTTCGGCGTAGGCGGGTTCGACCAGGTGGGCCCGGAAAAAGGCCGTAAAGGTGGCGGCCCAAGCCCGGCGGTGCAGCTCGGCAGTTGGCGTCAGCACGCCATCGAGGTCAAAAAGGACACCGTCTGCGTCAGCCAGCATTGATCCACCTGGCTCCGCCGCGTGTTTCCCCATCAGGTCTCCTTTGCCGCCCATCCTGGTGGTTGGCGAACAATCTACTGCATTAGCCGTTAGGCCAGCGCCGCACCATTGCTCGGCTTTGCCAGGTCCGGTTAGCATGACACTGTTTGGGCCGCTGCCCGGGCGCCTGGCTGGAGGAAAGGAGACCGGTCGTGGGTATGGAGGTCATGTGCTTTGACCTGGAAGGGGTTCTGGTACCCGAAATCTGGATCAATGTGGCCCTAGAGACCGGTATTGATGAGCTCAAACTGACCACCCGAGATGTACCGGACTACGACGAACTAATGGCCTACCGGCTGCGTATCCTTGACCAGCACCAGCTGCGGATCGACGACATTAAGCAAGTCATTGCCCGCCTAAAGCCCCTCGACGGAGCCGTTGAGTTTCTGGCCTGGGTGCGGCGCAACTTTCAGGTCGTCATCCTGTCTGACACTTTCTACGACTTTGCCGAACCGCTAATCGCCCAGCTTGACCATCCAATGCTGTGTTGCCACAACCTCGAAATTGCCCCTGACGGGCGCATTACCAACTGGCTGATCCGGTTGCCGCGCCACAAAATGGAAACAGTCAAGGCGCTCAAAGCCCTCAATTTCACCGTCTTCGCTGCCGGCGATTCCTATAACGACACCGACATGCTGATCGAGGCCGATACCGGCTACCTCTTCACCCCGCCGCCAAACGTCATTGCCGAGTTCCCGCAGCTACCGGTGGTCAACACCTTTGAGGCGCTCAAGGCCGAGTTGATCCGAGCCTCGTCCAGGAAACTGACGGCCTAGCCGTCTACCAGCCCCAGGCGGCCACGCGGCCGCTGGTCAGTCCTCCAGATTCAAGGCCTGGGCAATCGAGACCACATCGCTTTGGATGCGTTGCGGCTGAACCTCGTTGCCATCGGCGTCCAACAAGGCCCAGTTCGGGTCCTTTAGACCGTGGCCGGTAACGGTAATGACAATTCGGGCCTCTGACGGCACCCGTCCTTCCTTGGCCAGGTTGAGCAGTCCAGCCACGCCGGCGGCACTAGCCGGTTCGACAAAGACGCCATGGCGTTGGGATAGCAGCCGGTGGGCCGCCAGAATCTCGGCATCCGTCACCGTTTCGATCAGGCCACCCGATTCATCCCGAGCTGCCACAGCCTGTTTCCAGGAGGCTGGATTGCCAATTCTAATGGCCGTGGCAATTGTCTCCGGCTGTGCCACCGGGTGGCCCAAGACAATTGGGGCGGCGCCGGCAGCCTGGAAACCCCACATTTGTGGGGTCTGACTGGCCGGACCGTTGGCGGCGTATTCGGTGTAGCCGGCCCAATAGGCGGTGATATTGCCCGCGTTACCGACAGGCAAGACGTGAATGTCTGGCGCGTCACCCAAAGCGTCGACCACCTCAAAGGCGGCGGTCTTCTGACCGGCAATGCGATATGGGTTGACGGAGTTGACCAACTCGACTGGGTAAGCCTCTGATAGCTTCAGAGCCGCCACCAGGCAGTCGTCGAAATTGCCGTCTACCTGGAGCAGCTTGCCACCATGCGCTACCGCCTGAGACAGCTTGCCCATGGCGATTTTGCCGTCTGGCACCAGCACGGCGCAGGTTAGCCCGGCCCGGCCGGCATAGGCTGCGGCTGAGGCTGAAGTGTTGCCGGTTGAGGCGCAGATAACCGCCTTGGTACCGGAGGCCAGGGCAGCTGATATGGCCACTGTCATGCCTCGGTCTTTGAACGAACCGGTTGGGTTCATGCCTTCATACTTCAGCCAGACCTGGGCACCGACCATTTGGCTGAGCACCGGCGCTGGGATACAGGGCGTACCGCCCTCGCCCAGCTCGACCACCGGGCCGCACGGCTCAAGAGGCAAGCGGTCGGCATACTCCGCGATCACCCCGCGCCAGATTCGCGCCACTTCATTCACCTTCCACTCGGATGACCGCCTCGACGGCGGCCACCACGTCGAGCCCGCTCAGATCCTCAACCGTCTGACGCAGGGCCCCTTCTGGCGCCTGGTGGGTCACCACGGTGAGATCGGCCGTCACGGGCGTCTCGCCGGCACCGGCCAACCGGGCCGTCTGCCGGACAGCTTCGATCGAAACCCCAGCCTTGGCCACTACGCCCGCCACCTGCGCCAGCACACCTGGTTGATCCAGTACTTCGAGCCGGATCTGGTAGCGGGTCAAAGCTTGGGTGGCGTCGAGAGTTGGCAGGTCAAGGTAGGCTGACTCGCCCGGCCCGCGACCGCCACTGGCTTTGTGTCTGATGGCCGAGACGATGTCCCCCACCACCGCGCTGGAAGTGGGCCGTCCACCGGCCCCGTGGCCGTAAAACATGAGCTCCCCGGCCGCCTGGGCCTCGACGTAAACGGCGTTAAAGGGGCCACGGACTGAGGCCAGCGGGTGAGCCAGATCAACCAGAGCCGGGTGGACGCGGGCGATGACGCCTTCGCCGCCGCCGGCCGCTTCGGAACGTTCGACTATGGCCAAAAGCTTAATGACGTGGCCAGTTGCCGCTGCGGCGGCAATATCGGCCTGGGAGAGGTGGGTGATGCCCTCGCGGTAGACATTTTCCAATCCGACCCGGGTGTGAAAGGCCAAGGAAGCCAGCAGGGAGGCTTTGGCGGCCGCATCAAAGCCCTCAATATCAGCCGTCGGGTCCGCCTCCGCGTAGCCGAGCTCTTGGGCCTGTTTCAGTGCCTGATCAAACGGCAGCTGGTCACGCGTCATCCGGTCCAGGATGTAGTTGGTTGTGCCGTTGACAATTCCCAAAACCCGGGTGATGGTGTCGCCGGCCAGAGACTCGCGAATAGGCCTAATGATGGGGATGGCACCGGCCACGGCCGCCTCATAAAACAGGTCAGCTCCACTGGCGGCAGAGGCCTGGTAGAGGGACGGGCCATCGGCCGCCAGCAGGGCCTTGTTGGCCGTTACAACCGAGGCGCCGGTGGCAAAGGCAGCCAGGATGGCACTTCGAGCCGGTTCAATTCCGCCCATAAGCTCCACCACCACATCGGCCTGTTTGGCCAACGCCACTGAGTCTTCGGTCAGCAGCTCTGGGTCCAAACCGGGCACCGGTGCCTGGCTGGCGATCTCTTTTGTCGCCACGCCGACCAGATCAAACTGCGCCCCGGCCCTGGCCACCAGGTCACTGCGTTGCTCAATCAGTAGCCTGATGACCTCGCTGCCGACAATGCCGCAGCCCAGAATGGCTAAACGGATTGGGGGCTCGGTTGGGTTCATTTTGGTCTCCTATTTGGCTGCGAGTCGAGCGGTACCTGGCGCACGCCCAAGGGTTAACCTTGCCACATGCCGGGCGGCTGCATCACCTCGCTTGACACGGCCACCGCGTCACCTAGCCGGTACCCCTTTGACAGTGGCCCCCGCCACAACATCCCTTGTAACACAGGCAGCGGCCCCGACAACCGCACCGGCGCCAATTGACCGTCCTTGCAACACCACGGCTCCGGCTCCGACCATGACCCCATCACCAATACTGACCTCGCCGGCCACTATGGCGCCTGGGTTGATCGCCGCAAAGTCACCTACACGAACGTCGTGGTTTAGCGACGAACGGATATTGAGGTCGACATAGTCGCCGACACGAACGTTGGTGGTGATGACAACACCTGCCCGCGCCATCAGCCCCAGACCCATCCGAAAATCAGGGCTAACTATGGCAGCGGGATGAATCAGCGAGCCGCAAGGCTCGAGCCCCTCTAGCCGGGCAACAACCCGGCGACGGGTCTGGGGAAAACCGAGTCCCAAGGCAAAGACGTCGCCCCAACCGGCCGCTAACCATTGATCAATGCTGCCAAGCAGGGGCACACCAAGTCTGTCTAGTCGTTGCCGGTTGGCGGGCGATGGGTAGTCATCAACCACTCCGACTACGCGATACCGGCCAGATGTCGCGCCGCTGACGGCCTCAATCAGGCCGATCGTCTCGCGCCCGTGCCCAGAGGCTCCGACCACGACCACATCAGTTGAGGTCATGACTCAACCCCAGTGAATTCCGGCATGGTGGCGTGTCCGCGGGCGGTGATCCCTTCCCTACGGACCAAGGCCCTGAAGGTCATCGCAATGATCCACAGATCCAATCGCCAACAGCGTTTCTCAACGTACTCGACATCCAGCCTCAACCGCTTGTCCCAACTCGCATCGTTCCGGCCCATCACTTGGGCCAGACCGGTCAGGCCGGGGCGAACCTCGTGCCGACGAGCCTGGACAGGTGAATAGCGCCCCAGGTATTGCATCAGAAGCGGCCTTGGTCCAACCAGGCTCATGTCTCCACGCAAGACATTCCAAAGCTCAGGCAGTTCGTCGAGTGAGGTTTCCCGCAGGAATCGTCCGGCCGGGGTCAGCCGGTCGGCGTCGTTCGATAGCTCCCCTGCCTTGTGTTTCATGGTGCGGAACTTGATCAGGCCAAACGGCTTGCAGTCTTTGCCTGGGCGCGTCTGCCTGAAGATGATAGGCCGGCCCAGATCTCGCCACACCACCAGAGCAACTACCCCTTGGATTGGGGCCGAGAGCAGTAGGACCAGCCCTGCCACAACTGCGTCGGCGGCCCGCTTGGTCTGATCGTATCGTTGGCGCCGAGCAGAGGCGCGACCGTGCCGAAGCCTGGTCACCGGTCCCCTCCCGCCCCCGGACCAGTCACGCTACCTGCGAAACGCTCAATCGCGTCACATACTTGATCGAATTGAACTGGCGTCAGCCCCGATCCGCTTGGCAGCGACAACCCTTGTTGGTAGAACGAATCCGCCGTTCCGTTCAGAAAGGCCAAAGCCCTGGCAAAGACCGGTTGACGGTGCATTGGCTGCCACATTCGCCGGGCCTCAATCGACTCCGCCTCTAGAGCCTGGCGCAGGTCCTCCGCCGCGAACCCTGCCTCGTTTGGATCGACTAACACCGTTGTCAGCCACCAGTTGTCATGGGTCTCATCGTCAATTGACCCTGATGGTTCGCCGAAGATCTCCACTCCCGGGATCCTGGAAAACAGGGCCTGGTAGGCCAGTCTGTGTTGGTGCCGGCGGGCCATCATTTGAGGTAAACGGGACAACTGGGCCCGGCCAAGTGCCGCTAAGACGTTTGACATTCGATAGTTGTAGCCGATCTCCTTGTGCTCGTACCAAGGCAGGGGTTGTCTCGCCTGATTCGACAGGTGCCGGGCTCTAGCGGCCAAGTCCGGGTTGTCGCTCAGCAGCGCACCGCCGCCGGAGGTTGTCACAATCTTGTTGCCGTTGAACGACAAAACAGCCATCGTTCCGTGTGAGGCGGCCGGTTGACCCAACCGAACCGCACCTAACGACTCGGCCGCATCAGACAGGATTGGGATGTCGAAGGCGGCGGCCACCGCACTGATTCGTTCCTGCGCCGCGATCTTCCCAAGGAGATCAACCGGGATGATCGCCTTTGGCAAATCACCGTCTCGCTCCAGCTGCTCAAGGGCTGCCCGCAACAAATCCGGGTCCATGTTGCCCGTCGAGTCGCAGTCGACAAACACCCCCCTGGCCTGAACATAGTCGATGGCAAAGGCTGTGGCTGCGAAGGTCAGCGTGCTGGTCACCACGACATCCCCAGGTTCGACGCCCAGCAGCAGGAGGCCCAAATGCAGGGCCGCAGTCCCCGAGGACAGAGCCACTGTCTGGCCCCGCTGGCTAAACTCGGCCAGCTCGGCCTCAAAGGCGTCAACCTCCGGGCCAAGCGGCGCGATCCAGCCGGAATCCACTGCCCTGACGACAGCTTCGCGTTCAGCTGCCCCAACGTCAGGTGGGGATAAGTAGATCCGGTCCTGTCTCAGGGGCACAACCACAAAACTAGTGCCAGGCTTCGATCAATCACAGCCCAAAACCGATGTTTTGGGCCGCTGGGCCAAATCCGCACATCTGGCTAGGCGTCTTGGTCTAGGGCTAGCAGGTCATCAATGGTCTCGCGGCGCAGCAAGGTTTGCAGTTGGCCGTCTTTGACCGCCACCACTGGTGGGCGGCCGGCCTGGTTGTAGTTAGACGCCAGCGACCGGCAATACGCCCCGGTCACCGGCACGGCTACCAGGTCACCGACGGTGACATCGGCCGGCATGTATTCATCCTTGACCAGGATGTCGCCAGATTCGCAGTGCTTGCCCACAATGCGGGCCAAGCGCGGGCCGGCCGGGGACCGCCTTGAGGCCAAAGTGGCGGAATAGTCCGCCCCGTACAGCGCCGTCCTGACGTTGTCGCTCATGCCGCCGTCAACTGCCACATAAAGCCGCGACAGGCCGCCATCAAGGGTGACGTCCTTGACCACGCCAACTGTGTACAGGCTTATGCCCGATGGCGCGGCGATGGCTCGGCCGGGTTCGACACTGACGCGGGGCAGCGGCAAGTCGTAATCCCGGCAGGCCCGCTCAACTTGCTGGGCCATGGCTTGGGCGATGTCGCCAGGCGGCAGCGGGTCGTGGCCGCAGGTATAAGCCACGCCAAAACCGCCGCCTAATCCCAGCTCGCTCCAGCTGTGGCCAAGGTCGCGTTTGACCCGGGCGGCAAAGGCAGCAAAACGGCCAATCGTCAGGGCATAGGCCTCGGTGTCAAAGATCTGCGAGCCGATGTGGCTGTGCACACCAAGCAGTTCCAGTTCGGGGCGAAGCAGCACCCGTCGAGCCGCCTCGAAGGCAGTACCGTCTGCCAAGGCCAGGCCAAACTTCTGGTCTTCATGCGAGGTGGCGATGTACTCGTGGGTATGGGCCTCAACCCCGACCGAACAGCGCAACATGACCGGCGCTTTGACGCCCAGGCGGGCCGCGATGGCTCCGACCTGGTCGACCTCGTGCAGCGAATCGAGCACGACCCGGCCCACACCCTGACTTAGTGCTACCTCAATGGCGTGGTCAGTTTTGACATTTCCGTGGAAAGTGATCCGCTTGGCGTCAATCCCGCCCAGGCGGGCGATTTGCCACTCTCCTTCCGAGCAGACATCAATGTTCAGGCCGTCTTGGGCGACCCAGCAGGCAATGCCGACGGTCAGCAAGGCCTTACCGGCATATGACACCTCGGCCCCGGCTAGGGACGCGAAGGCCTGGTCGAAAGCTTGGACAAAGCTCTTGGCCCGGGTCCTGAAATCAGCCTCGTCGATGACGTAGACCGGCGTGCCAACCTGGGCCGCAATTGCGGTGACAGCCAGGCCACCAATATGCATCAAACCTTCGGTGTCCTTGACCACAGTCGAAGGCCAGATCGGCTGGAGAAGGTCGTTTACGTCATCGGGCAAGGGCAACCAAGCCGGCGCCCTAACCTGGGCGTGCAGCGCTCCGGCCTCATGGCTGGCCATCTTCTACATCCTCTCTGGGGCACTGACCCCAAGCAGTTCAAGACCGCCGGCCAAGACTTGCCCGGTGGCGTCGTTCAGGTACAGACGAGCCCGGTGAACCGCTTCGATCTCTTGGCCCGCCAGCGGGATTACCCGGCACTGGTCGTACCACTTGTGGTAGGCGGCAGCCAGTTGTTCTAGATAGCGGGCCACCCGATGGGCTTCGCGCAGCTCGGCTGCCTGGGCCAGCACTCGGGGGAAATCAGCCAGCAGGGTCAGCAACACGGCCTCGCTTTGATGGGCCAGACAGGCCGGTTCAAAGCCGTGACGCTCAACACCGGCCTGGCTGGCATTGGCCGCGACCGAACAGGTCCGGGCGTGGGCGTACTGAACGTAGTAGACCGGGTTGTCGTTGGAGCGTTTGCGCCACAAGGCCAGATCAATTTCCAGTGGCGAGTCAACCGAAGACCGCACCAGGACGTACCTGGCCGCATCCACCCCAATGGCATCAACCAGATCCTCCATTGTGACGACGTTGCCAGCCCGCTTCGACATCCGGACCACCTGGCCGTTTTCGAGCAGGAAGACCAGCTGGCCTATCAGAACCTCAACCTTGTCTGGGTCATCGCCCAGCGCCGCGGCAGCGGCTTTAAGCCGGGCGATGTAGCCATGGTGGTCGGCACCGAGCAGGTAGATGGCGTGGTCGGCGCCGCGGTCGCGTTTGTCCTTGAAGTAGGCGATATCTGCTGCCACGTAAGCCGGCGCGCCATCGGACCGGATAACCACCCGGTCCTTGTCATCACCAAAGGCGGTTGATCGCAACCACCAGGCGCCATCACTGAGGTAGAGGTTGCCGGCTTGCTTGAGCTGCTCCAAAGCTTGATCGACGGCGCCTGATCGGTGCAAATCGTGTTCGTGGAAGTAGACGTCAAAGTCGACCCCGAATTGGTGCAGTGACTGCTTGATTTGCGCGAACATCAACTGACAGCCGGTTGTCCTGAAGATCTCTGTTGCTTCAGCGTCCGGCAGCTTGGCCGCATCGGGATGGTGGGCCTCGACTTGACGGGCGATCTGGCTGATGTAGTCGCCGGCGTAGCCGTCTTCTGGCAGCGGCCGACCCCTGGCGGCGCAAAGCAGCGAAGCCGCGAACCGGTCGATTTGGCTGCCGTGGTCGTTGAAGTAGTATTCCCGCACCACACGGGCACCTTGTGCCTCGATTACCCGGGCCAGCGAGTCACCGACCGCCGCCCAGCGGGCGCCAGCCAGGTGAATTGGCCCGGTCGGATTGGCCGAGACGAACTCGACGTTGAAGGTCTGCCCACGCCAAGCGGTGCTGTGACCAAAACTGCGGCCCTGATCAACGATTTGTTGGGCCAAGGCCCCGGCAGCCGATTTGGCCAAGGTCAGGTTGATGAAACCCGGGCCGGCGACTTCTGCTGCCTCGATACCGTCGATGTGGGCAATGCGTTGCACCAGGATTTCGGCCAGCTGGCGGGGTGCTAGCCCGGCCTTGGAACCCAGTTGCATGGCGACGTTGGTGGCCCAATCGCCGTGCCCTGACTGGCGCGGGCGTTCGACATGTACCCGCTGCGGAATCAGGTTTTGGTCCAGGGTGACTTGGCCGTCTGCCACAGCCTGGCGTACGGCCTGAGCCAACTCGATCGATAACTCCTCTGGTGTCACCCGGCCATGCTAGGGCATGGACGCACTGGCTCAGCGACCTGGTTCAGTTCGGCCTTGTGCCAGGATTGGAGGATCGCCGCGGGCACTGGACAGGAGGAAGTCGATAATGCCGGACGCAGCCTCTCCTGAGCATAGGGTTGGCCTGATCGACCAGGTGGCCGCCCGCATGCGCGCCCAAATTGTTTCTGGCGCCTGGCCGGTTGGTTCACGCATCCCAACGGAGCCGGAGCTGGTCCACCTGTCCGGGGTGGGTCGTAATACCATCCGCGAAGCCGTCCAGTCATTAGTCCACGCCGGCTTGCTGGAGCGGCGCCAAGGTTCGGGCACCTACGTCATTAGTACTTCCGAACTGCCTACAGCCATAAACCGCCATATCGCCGGTGCTCGCCAGCGCGATGTGCTCGAGGTTCGCCAAGCCCTTGAAATGATCGCTGCGGCGCTGGCCGCCAGCCGCCGCACCTCAAGCCAACTCGAACAGGCCCGTCAGCTCCTGGGCCAGCGGGCCGCGGCCGTTGTAAACGGGGACCTTGAGGCCATGGTCGAAACCGACCTGTCCTTGCACCTGCACATCGCCGACATGGCTCACAACGAAGTCCTAGCTGAGCTGTACGGCTCAGTCTTGGACGCCGTCAAGGCCAATGTCCGCTTCAACTTCCAGCACCAGGACGAGGACGGGCCTTTCCACGAGAAGCTGGTCGAGGCCATTGCCAAACGCGACACCGACGCCGCCGCACGGCGAACCCAGCACTACCTTCAGACCTTTATCGACGTGCTGCCAGAGGCCTAGCCGGCGGCGCCCAGTGCCCATCAAGGCGCTGCTAGGCTTACGTCTCGTCCAGGCCCCTGTAGCTCAGTGGATAGAGCGTCCGCCTCCGGAGCGGAAGGCCGAAGGTTCGAATCCTTTCGGGGGCGCCATGTGATGTCTCGGGACATAGGAAACCGGTGAACCCACGAAACGTGGGTTCGCCGCGTTTTTGTCTAGCCTTGTGGTTGATAGTTCCTGGTGGGATCGAGTACTAGTTGACGGAGTATTTCTC
>WQXJ01000054.1 GCA_009784895.1 Micrococcales bacterium
AAATGTGGCCTACTACAACACGCCTAGTCCGGGTTCGGCTATTCAATACGCCGAGCGGCTTGATGAGACCGGGGCCCTGCTGGCTTGGGGCTCGCCAGATGCATATCTGAAAGCGACCCCTCCCCAAATCAAGGTGGCGCTGGCGGATTATGACTGCCGGCTGGCCGCCAACTACATGGAAACCGTCATCGCGACCCAGCGGGCCGTGGAACAGGAATTCCTTGACGCCAATCGCCAGGTCTTGGAGGAAATGAAAGCCGCCGCCGGTGACTGAACCACCTCCAAAGGTCCCATGTTTCGGACCCGAAGCTGGCTCCCGGCGCCTCCAAGCCCACCACCTGCGGATTCCCGCAGAATCTCAGTATTCCTCTCTTGCAGCTGCCCTCATGTCATTCAACTCAGCTCGATGAAGGTCAAGGAACGACCGCTCCACCCGGATTTGTACGTCAAGTATTCGGTTGAAATAGTCAGTTTGTGCGCGACAATCATAATCCGCAACTGCGACTTCGACTTGGGCCGGTGAGGCAATTAGTCTCGGAGAGTCGTCAGTTGCTATGTCCGAGTTTTCAAGCGAACGCGCATAGAAGAAAGCCATCAGTGGAGTTGCTTGATTCAAATACCCTGTATTAGACGGGATGATTTCCTGGCCGCCCGTAACATCAATACCTGCCGCCATCATGCACTGCGACCATTCCCGGTTTAGTTTCACGGCCGCTGAATCAGACGGCACGTCCATAAATGTCAGCGTCTTGACGGCCCAAGCCAGTTCATTGAAATTGGCGTCAAAGCTTTCGGAACGCACCCCTTTCTCCGGTACGACTCCATTTGCATTTCCCACGCAGCCGCCAATCCCTTGATCTTGACCAGGAATCACTTCCGCGTAACCAATGAAGGCGACGTTGTATTGCGACCGGGCAGATGGGCTAAGACCATTTACGTAGGCTTGATTTTGGGCGTCTGCGGGATCACTGTAATCCTCGATCCTTGTGTCCACTGTATCTGGGTCCACCCCATAACCCCACCTCTCTACATGTGATCTGTCAGCATCAAGAGGTGGGACGTATAGCGTTGACGCCATGTCGCTAATGGAAGAGCCGAGTCCCTCGGCCGAGCCACCGTATTCAGTCGGGTAATAATTGAAACCGGATTCCTTCATACATCCCGCGATGATTCTCTCTCTTTGTTCGTGTTCAGCCTTTCTCATCAAATACTGCTCTTCAGGGTTCCAAACCGGCCCATCAAGGAACGGCCGATACGGGCCAAGCGGCGTATCTTCGGGCAACGGCTGCCCAAACGCCGCCCTGGCAGAATCGTTCGGTGCTATTTCGTCCCCCCTACTGGATGACTCTAGTCCAGCTTCTTTATCCGGACGGCTCGAGACTGTCGCCTTGACCAGAGCGCTCGGCTGCCAGTCGTTCGCGCACGCCCCAAGCGTCGCCGCTGCGACGATTGTCGCCACTGTGACCGCACGAGAGACCTGCCGCGCGCGCCTCGGTCGGCGACCGCTGTTGAGACGCGCGCGGCATACATCAGTTAGTACTGGCACAGGAACTTATCCCCTCGATATAGTCATGATATCTTCACTGGATCATAATAGCAGAAAACCCCGGTTGGGCCTGCAAAATACATTGCATTGTGGGTTTTCGGGCCATAGATCCCGTCAGCCGTAACACGCAATGGGTTACTCTGCACGCTCCTTAACGCATTATATGTATTTGTCCCAAACTTCCCGTCAAGAGCGAGATTCTTCCCGAAGCAGTAGTTCAGGGTGTCCTGAAGGTGTAGCACTCCCGCGTATTTGGTTTGATTATATGTACCGGCCAAACACTGCCTGTTTACAACGGTATTGGCGCGCGCCCTTCCAGGTACCCAGATCGCGTATGATACGCCCTGCCCGGCTGGGACCAGGTAGTCAACGCAATACGGGTAGTTGACTGCGTTTGCCTCAGTGGAAACGCCTGGGGATATTACCACAACGGAGAATGCAAGCAACGCTGCCGCAACGAGTGAAACGCACAGTCTTACGACGAATGCCGTATAGTGTCTTTTCATTTTGGATATTCCTTGTCTTCCGATGGAAACTGAGTCGATTCGGTTTGAATGGGAAGCGTTTGTTTAGCTGTGAGAGGAGGCGTCAGGAGCCCCGTCCGAAGGTCCGCAGCGCACCGGCTCCAACCGGCCGCCGCTGGCCTTGAATCGACGCCAACACTCAACGACCAGGTTGACGAAGTACTAGAATAGCGATTCGGTGGCATTTCCCTTAGTTCCCTAGGAGCCAACCAGAGCCGCAAACAGTCGCTATGATGTGCAACGCGGATATCCTGCCGCATTCGCCTCTGCTGGAGACCTAGGGCCAATTGCAGCGAACAGGGAGAACGCGGCCGGGCTGGCTGCCAGTCGCCTCGGAGAAGAAACCAGTTCACGAGGCATTGGCGGTTACCTTTCTCTGGAAGTCGAGTACGTCTGCCTCTTTAGTTGGGTTAGCGTCGTTGATATTCTGTCTCTTCAGTTCGGATTAAGTCTGTTTGCTGCGCGCACAGCCGGGTCAGCGATGCCCAGGGTTTGCTTGCCGCATCCAGTCCTCGGAACCAGGATAGCGTCAGGCCGGAGGCTCACCGTGACTCTCGACATAACGTTTTGGTGACAAATTCACATGTCCCGGTCTGCTGCTGGCGCCCCACAATCATCCTTGAGCGGGCTTTCACCGGGGTGGCAGCGGCGAGCCGTGGTGGCGTCCCCCTTTCTGTGACTGGACGTGCCCCGTTCAGAATGTGTTGGCGACTCCGACGGTCTATGGGGCGGACCCTGATCCCAGCAATAGTCGTCCTTTTCGCCGCAATTGGCGCCGCCTGACCTCGTTCGACGCGTGCCGGGCCAGAGTGCCGAATGCCCGCCGACCCCTTTTCCGGAGTCATGCGGGCCGGGCAACCCTTGCTATCGCGACAACAACGCGGAGCCGGGGCCTCCTGGTTTTCTGGTAGTTTGCTTGAGTACTTTTGCTACACCCGGCAGGCCGGTACGGCCGTTCAGCACATACCCCACAAAAATCTGATCCGGAAGGAGCAACTTCGTGACAGACCCGGTCAAGCGGCAAACCGGACAGGCTGTGCCTAGCGTGGCCGGTTCGACCGTGCCGGGTCTTGACGCGGCCGCCTCGGGCCGCAAACTCGGTGTCCTGTGGGGTCCGGGCCGGGCCGTTTGGGTTTTGGCCGGTGTTGCCGTAGTTGGGCTGATCGTTGGTTTCGTGTTGGGCGGTCTGGTCAAGTCGCCCGGTGAGGCCGGTCGAGACATGATAGGTCCGGCTGAGGGGCTGATTACTGCTCAGGTTGAGGCTAGGGAGATCACAGCTACCGTGGTGGCCAGGGCAGATGTGGCCTTTTCAGACCCGGTGCTGGTGACCCCGTCCACTCCAGAGGGCACGCTGAGTGCAGTGGTGACTGGGGCGGTGCCCGAGGCCGGTGCTGAGATCAACGCCGGGGACGTGATCTTGGAGGTTTCTGGCCGGCCGGTCTTTGTTCTGCCCGGCGGGTTCAAGGCCTACCGGACCATGGGATCAGGGACAAGTGGCCCGGATGTGGCCCAACTGCGCGCCGCTCTGCAAGGCCTGGGGTTCAACGCCGGTACCGTTGGCGCCGAAACCTACGATGCGGATTTGGCGGTCGCAGTCAAAGCCTGCTACGACAAGGCCGGATATGCGGCACCGGGCAGCGAGGACCCGGCCTTGGCTAGGGCGGTGCGTGATGCCAGCGACGGACTGACGGAGGCCCAAGAGGCCGCCGGGCAGGCCAACAAGGAACTGGCCAAGGCCCAGGCCGTCCTGCAGACTGCGGTCGATGCCTATGCCGCGATCAAGAATGGGCCGGGCAAGGCGACCGCTAAGGAGGCTGTCATCCAGGCTCAGGAGGTGGTCGACGCCGCCCAAATGGCCGCCACAGGGGCCGGGCGGGCGGTCGCCCGGGCTGAGCAGAGCCTGAGCGATGCCCAGCGAGCCGCATGGACTCAAATGCCGGTTGGCGAGGTCGTGTTTGTCGATGACCTGCCTCGCCGGGTCGATCAGGTCAACGTCATGATCGGTGATGACCTGGCGGCCTTGGCCAGCCCTGACCCGACTGGTCCGGCCGGTGAGCCGGTCGCCCCGGTGGTGCTGTCAGGTGCCGAAATCAAGGTCACGGCCCAGGTCAGTGCGGCTGAGGGCGAGTTGCTGAAGGTTGGTGGCCCGGCGGTGTTGACTTTGCCTGGGGCCGGTGAGGTCACCGGTGAGATCACCACAATTTGCGACAAGGCTGCCCTGCCCGATGCCGGCTCCCAGGCTGGGCAGGGGGGCGGCGGCCAGGCGGGTGGCGAGCAATGCCCGGTTGGAATCAAAGTGGTTGATTTTGGTGATTTGAGCCAGGCCGATCTAGTTGGGAATCTACAGGTCACTATGACTGTGGGGACCAGCGCCGAGGGCTCTTTGGTTGTGCCGGTAGCTGCAGTAGCGGCCAACACCGCTGGCGAGGCCCAAATCACGGTGATCGACGGCGACCTGATCAAAGGTGGGGCCGCCAAGGACCAGGCCACCAAGACTGTCAAGGTTGAAGTGGGGTTATCAGCCGAGGGCATGGTTGAGATCAAATCGGCCGAACCCAATATCAAGGCTGGCGACCTAGTTGTGGTTGGCCAAGGCGCGGCTGGTAGCTCGCCCGGCCCGCCCGGGTAATGAGCCGACCGGTGCGCTCTAAACGCAGTTCGGCAGCCACAGGCCGTGCGGTAACGACACCCAACTACGGCGTGGCACTTGGGACGGCGGGCAGCGACGCGGTGGTTGAGTTGGCCGATGTGTCGCGGTCGTTTCCCGGACCGCGTGAGGTACTAGCACTGCGAGGCGTTGACATGACCATCCGCGCCGGTGATTACGTCTCGATTATGGGGCCGTCCGGTTCCGGCAAATCAACGCTGCTGAACGTGCTGGGGCTGTTAGACACCCCCACTGTCGGGACCTACCGGCTGGCCGGTGTTGACACTATTGGGCTGAAGGACAAGGCCCGGACTAACCTGCGTGGCCGGCGCCTGGGGTTCGTTTTCCAGGCTTTTCATCTGCTTCCCCGGCGTACCGTGCTCGACAACGTGGTCATGGGAATGGCCTACTCCGGGGTGCCCAGGGCGGAACGGGTCAGACGAGCGATCACCGCCCTTGAACGGGTGTCATTGCTGCAGCGGGCCAGCTTCTACCCCATCACTTTGTCTGGTGGCGAACGCCAACGCGTCGCGGTGGCCAGAGCGATTGCTGGCCAACCGGCAGTGCTACTGGCTGATGAACCAACCGGGAACCTTGACCAGGCCACCTCCGGTGGGATGCTCGACGTGCTCGATGGGCTCAACGCCCAAGGCCTGACCGTGGTCGTGGTGACCCATGACAAGTCGGTGGCAGAGCGAGCCGGGCGCCGCATGGTCATGGCCGACGGTCGCCTAGAGGAGGTGTCCGCGTGAGACGCCTCGGACGTTCGGCAAAGTCAACCGAGCCAGCCGAAAACAGAGCACCGGTACTTGAACCGGCCGTCGGAGCAACTGAACCACCCAAGTCAGGACCGGGACTGCAGCTGGGGCCAAGCAAACCGACCAGGGAGAACCGTTTCGGGGCCAGGGATTTGCTAGTTGAGGCGATTACCGGTTTAGCTGGTCGCCCCGGCCGGTTGACTTTGACTGCCTTGGTGGTGGTGTTGGGGATTGGTTCCCTGGTGGCAACAGTCGGTTTGGCGCAAACTGGCGCCCGGCAGCTCCAAGCCCGGTTCGACCAGGTGGCCGCCACTCACGGTCTGGTCAAGGTGGCAGAGGACCCCAACAACCCTGGCGTCGCCCTGAACACGCTGCCGTGGGACGCCGGGGAGCGGGCGGCACGGCTCAATGGAGTCAGGTCGGCTGGCACTGTCTCTAAGATCGAGCTGCCCGACACCCGGATTAGCGCGGCACCGGTGTTTGATCCGATGGCGCCACCGGGCCGCCAACCCACCATCATGGCTGCTAGCGCCGGGCTTTTCGACGCGGTGGCCGGTCGCCTGGGCCAGGGTGTTTGGATTAACTGGTTCCATGAACAGCGGGCCGAACCGGTTGTGGTGCTAGGCGCAAAGGCCGCCAAGCTTCTGGGGGTAACCAGGGTTGACAACCAGCCGGCGGTTTTCGTTAATGGCGCTCCCTACACGGTGATTGGGATTCTTGACGGTGCCGAACGGTCGGTCGACCTGCTTGAGGCGGTGATTGTGCCCCAGACCACGGCTCGGCAGGCCATGGGGCTGGAACAACCTGGTGAACTGCATGTCCATCTGGAGTTGGCAGCTGGCCCCATGGTGGCCAAACAGATAGGAGCGGCCTTGAACCCAACTGTTCCGGCCGGATTCGATATCACCATGCCGCCGCCGCCTTCACAGATGCGCCAACAACTCACGGCCGACATCAACTCGTTGTTTTTGATCCTGGGACTAGTGGCACTGGCGATAGGTGGCGTCACAATAGCGGTGGTGTCATCCCTATCAGTGATGGAACGCCGGGGAGAGATTGGCCTGCGACGGGCCATTGGCGCCACCCGGTCCCAGGTGGCAGCCCAGTTCATCACCGAAACCGCGATAGTAGGGCTGTTGGGAGCGTTGGCCGGGGCGGCGGCCGGTGTCCTGGCGGTGGTGGCGGTGGCCGCCGCCAACGACTGGACGCCAGTGCTTGATCTGCGCCTAGTTGGTGTCGCCACGTTGGCTGGGATTCTGGTCGGCATTGCCTCTGGACTGTTGCCGGCCACCCGGGCCGCCCGCCTCGAACCAGCCACCGCCCTCCAGCAAGGCACCTGAGCCGAAATGATTTCGGCGCCAAGCCGTGATGATTCTGCCGCGAGGGGCGTAGGGCGTGGCTGCTAGCGTTGGTCCGGTGCAGGCCGGCCCAATCATCAGTGATCTATCTGACCCGGCGGCGCAGCGCCTGGCAGATGTGGCCAAACCCAGTCACAACAACGCCAAAACCGCTGTGGTCGAGGACCTAGAACCGCTGCTGCACGCCATTGCCGCCGGGGTTGAGTTCATCGAGCTTCTCGCCGACTCGACCCGCCCGGTACCGACGGAACTGCTTCAGGCCTGCCAAGACAGTGGCCTGGGCCTACGCCAGATCGACCCAGCCCTGACCAAACGCATCTTCAAAACCGACAAACAGCCCAAAGTCTTTGGGATTGTCCGCACACCCAGGCCGGCCCGGCTAAGCCAACTGCTGAACCGACCAGGCGACTTGGTGGTGCTAGACGGAGTCAGGATTGTAGGCAACATTGGTGCGATTGTGCGTTCGGCCGCGGCCTTGGGCGCGGCCGGTGTGGTGCTGGTTGACTCGCAGCTATCCACGGTGGCTGACCGCCGCCTACTGCGCGCCAGCCGCGGGCTGGTTTTTTCGTTGCCGGTTGTCATCGCCACAGCGGATCAAGTGGCAACGTTCCTGCAGCAGAACCAGATCCCGGCAGTCGTGCTCGACGCCCACGGCGACACCCGGCTCTATCAACTGAGCCAGCGCCCAGAGCGCCTGGCCTTGGTTTTCGGTTCAGAACGCAGCGGGCCTTCGCAGGGTTTGGGACGCCTGGCCCAAGTGACCGTGTCAATCCCGATGTCGCCCCTGGCCGAATCGCTTAACGTCTCGGTCAGCGTTGGCATCACGCTTCAGGCCCGGGCCGCGGCACAGGCCTGAACTGGGCAAGCCCCGACCTCGTTGTAAAGCCGCAGCAGGGCGGTGGCCGCCCGGCCCCATGTGTTGCGGCGCCCATGTTCAACCCCACCTTGAGACAATCGGGTGCGCAAGTCGCTATCCCAGGCCAGCTGGACAATGGCGGCCGCCCAAGCCTGTGGCTCACGGGTCTGGAGCAAAATGCCGGTGGCGTTGTCGACCACCGAACTGCGCAGCCCGGTGGTCGAATAGCCAATCACCGGAGTCCCACAAGCGGCCGATTCCAGTGCCACCAGCCCGTAGGTTTCGCTATGAGACGGCATCAAGGTCAGCCGCGCGCCGCGCATCAGCCCAGCCAGCCGGTCCATGGTGACAGCGCCAAGGAAGACAACATCATCACGCACACCCAGTTCAACGCAGAGTTCCATCAGACTCGAGGCATAACCCAGATGCGCGCTCGAAGGCGCCCCACTGACCAACAAGGCCGGCCGGTGCGACGACTCGATCGCCGCCAGGGCCCGGATGGCCAAATCCTGGCCTTTGATCGGCTGGATCCGCCCCACCATCAAGACGTAACCCTGTGATCGTTTCAACGCAGCAGGCAGGCCAACTAAGTGCCCGGGGTCACCTGGACCAAACCGAACCGTATCGACCCCGGGCGTAACCACCGTGATCTTGCTGGCCGGGGCGCCCAAGTGAGCGGTGATGGCCGCCGCCTCGGCCGGAGAGACCGCCACTACGGCATCGGCCCCCCGCACAAGTTCAGCCTCCGCTGCCAACCGGCGCGGGCCTTCGGGGCTATCGCCTGGGGCCAGGTTGCGGTTCTTCAGCGCCGCCACGGTGTGCAGCGACTGAACGTGGGGCACCTGCCAGTCAGTCGCCACTTGGCGACCGGCCAGGCCGCTCAGCCAATAATGCGAATGAACCAGGTCAGCCGGTTGGCCGCGAGACACCTGGTCGGCAAACTCGGCCGCAATATCCGGCTCAAGAGCCTTCTTGTCAACCGGCCCCAAGGGACCAGCCGCGATCCGGTGGACCTGCACCAAGGGGGCCAGGTCAACCGCGGGCTGGTCAAGATGGTCAGGCAAAGTCGCCCGGGCGTAAATATCGACCGCCAGACCGGCTTGGCCCAGCGCGGCGGTGACGCCTTTGAGATAGGTGTTCATGCCGCCGGCATCGCCAGTGCCGGGCAGGTCCAGCGGCGAGGTGTGCAGTGACAGCATCGCCACCCGGGTCACCTGGCCGTCAATGGCGGGCCGGCGGTGGCCTAGATCCTTGCGCGCACCCACGGCAGCCACCCTACCTGGCACCAACTGCCCGGGACTCCTCCGGCCAGCTCATAGAAAAGCGTCCAGGCCTTGGGCCTTCATCCGGTCAACCAAACCTTTGACCCGTTGGACCTGGTGGAGCCGGCAAATCAGCAACGCGTCTGGTGTGTCAACCACCACCGTATCCTCAAGGCCAATCAGACCAATCACCCGGTTTGCCTGACGCACCACAACGTTGCCAACTGCGTCCAACACAACCAGCGGCGCGTCCGTCGCTACCTCGCCCATGACCAGTTGGCCGTTGCTCAGCCGGTCTTTGGGTAAGCCAGAGGCCAAGGCGGTGAAATCGCCCAGGTCATCCCAGTCGAAGTGGCCCGGCACGGTGGCTACGCCGCCTTCGGCCGCGACCGGCTCGGCCACGGCGTTGTCGAAGGCAACCTTGGTCAAATGGGGCCAAAGCGCCTCGACCGCGGCCTCGTGCCGGTCGGTGTCCCAGGCCGCCGCCAACTCGACCAAAGCCCCATGCAATGTGGGTTGAAGGCGAGCTAGATGGTCCAAAAGCACGCCCGTACGCATGACGAACATACCCGCATTCCAGCGGTAGCCGGCATCGGCCAAATAGGCCCTAGCCCTGGTCAAGTCCGGTTTTTCGACGAAAGCTAAAACCTGGCAGGCCTCCGGCGCACCAGCCAGCCTGAGCCGTGGCCCGGCCTTGATGTAGCCGAAAGACGTCACCGGGCCGGTCGGTTCAATGCCAATCGTGGCGATGTAGCCTTTGGCCGCCGCCACCTGCGCCTCCGCCACGGCACGGCGAAACCCGGCGGTGTCGCGAATAATGTGGTCGGCCGCGAACGAGCCGAGCATGACATCGCCGTGGCGTTGGTGCATGACCGCCGCGGCCAAGCCAATAGCCGGCATCGAATCGCGCGGCGCCGGCTCAATCAGCAGGTCGTGGGCCTGAAGCTGGGGCAGCTGGTGCGCTACCTCGGCGGCGTGGGGTTGGCCGGTCACCACCACGATGCGCTGGGCCAGGCCGGCCAGCCGGTCGTGGGTTTGCTGGATTAGCGTGCGGCCCTGCCCGGTCAGGTCAAGCAGGAACTTGGGTTTGGCCGCCCGGGAAATTGGCCACAGCCGCGTGCCGGATCCGCCGGCCGGGATTACCGCAATCAGTCCGGTCACTGGCCGCCTTCCGCTTGGTGGCGCTTGCCTGGGGGCGGTTGGCCGATGCCGAAGCGCCGGCTTATGCGCGCATAGACGCCTTGGGCAATGGCGCCGGCTTTTTCCGCCCCTTGTGCCAATATGCGGTCGAGTTGGGCCGGATCGTCTAACAGGTCTAGGGTCTGCTCTCTGATTGGCCTGAGGGATTCGACTGTTAGGTCAGCTAGGTCCACCTTGAGGTGGCCGTACATCTTGCCTTCGTATTGGGCCACGATTTGTTCTATTGGCTGGCCGGACAGGGCCGAATAGATGCTCAGCAGGTTGGCAATACCGGGTTTGGACTCCGGTTCCCAGCTGATTTCGCTGCCCGAATCGGTGACGGCGGATTTGATCCGCTTGGCAATGACCTTCGGTTCGTCTAGCAGCTCGATAATGCCGCTGGCGTGACCGGTTTTCGACATTTTGGCCGTGGGTTCCTGCAGGTCCATGATGCGGGCGGTCGATTTGACGATATGAGGTTTTGGCACCACTGCCGTGCCTTCGCCAAAACGCGAGTTCAGCCGGCCGGCTAGGACCCGGCTGAGCTCGAGGTGTTGGCGCTGGTCCTCGCCCACTGGCACCACGTCTGCGTCGTAAAGCAGAATGTCCGCCGCCATTAGCACCGGATAGTCGAACAGACCCACTGTCACGCCCTGATCCCCTAGTTTGGCCGATTTGTCCTTGAATTGGGTCATCCGTCCGGCCTCGCCAAAACCGGTGATGCAGTTGAGCAGCCAGGTCAGCTGGGCGTGTTGCGGCACCTGGGATTGGACAAACAGCACTGATTTGGTCGGATCCACGCCGGCCGCAATGAACTGCGCCGCGGTGGCCCTAACCCGACTGCGGATGTCTTCTGGGTCAGGCGACACTGTCAGGGCATGCAGGTCAACTACGGAATAGATGGCCTCATAGTCCGCCTGCAGTTCGATCCACTGCCTCAGGGCACCTAAGTAGTTGCCCAGGTGGAGCGAGTCAGCCGTGGGCTGGATCCCAGAGAACGCGCGCGCATTTGACACGGGAGACATTGTGGCACGGCCAGGCGTAGGGTTGGGCCCAATCATGCGCGTGACACCGACCCATCTGGCCGACGGCCGTGAGCTGTTCTACTTCGATGACTCCGAACCGTTTGCTTCCGGCCAGGCGACCCGGCGGTTGGATGACCCCAGGCCGCTGAGCCCACCAGACCACCAGTCCGCGCCGGAAATGCGACTTGACCCGCTGGCTGGTGAATGGATCGCCATGGCCTCAGACAGGATGGAACGGACCTTCATGCCGGCGGCCAAATCATGTCCGCTCTGTCCGGCACAGCCCGGGGCGGCTTACCAAGACGGCGAGATCCCTGACGCCGACTACGACGTGGTCGTCTTCGAAAACCGCTTTCCGGCCTTCGCCCGGCCGGCTGATCAGGCTATTGACGCTGGGTGGAGCCTTGACGATGACCCGATCTGGCCAGTGCGCCCGGCGGCTGGGCGCTGCGAGGTGATCTGTTTCAGCCCCGACCATGACGCCAGCTTGTCGACGCTGCCGCCTAGCCGGGTGCGGACCGTGATAGATGCCTGGGCCGTGCGTACCGAAGCCCTTCAGCGGCTCAACGGCATTGCCCAGGTCTTTCCCTTTGAGAACCACGGCCGGGAGATCGGCGTCACCCTGCCTCACCCGCATGGCCAGATCTACGCTTTTCCGTATCTGCCACCAAAGACCGCCGCCCTGGTGCGCCAAGCCCAGGCCTACTCGTTGCGCACCGGCGGCCACCTGCTAAATGACCTGACCCGAGCCGAGGTCCAATCCGGCCGGCGCCTAGTGGCCCAAACCGGCCACTGGATCGCCTATGTGCCGGCGGCGGCTCGCTGGCCAGTTGAGGTGATACTGGCGCCGCGCCAGGACCGGCTGGACCTGCCGGCCCTGAATCAGTCCGAGCGTGATGACCTGTCCCACCTGCTGCCCTGGTTGTTTGGGGGCCTGAACCACTACTTCGCCGGCGCCAAAGGCCAACCCATCGACATGCCCTATATCGCCGCTTGGCACCAGGCGCCGCTAGCCCCCGAGCTGCGAGCTTTGGGCCGGCTGCAATTGCAGCTGTTTTCTACTCGCCGCGCGCCGGACAAGCTCAAACACCTAGCCGGTTCGGAAAGCGCCATGGGCGCCTGGCTCGCAGACACCGTGCCCGAGCGCATTGCCGAACGCCTCCGCGCCGTTCTGGCCCCCTTGGATCATGTCTGAGCTACTGCGGCCCTGGCCGGCTGATGAGGGCGCGGCCCGCGCAGCCACGGCTTTTGCCCGGCATTTTGGCCACAGCCCGGCGGCGATCTATTCGGCTCCCGGCCGGGTCAACCTAATTGGCGAACACACCGATTACAACGGCGGGCTGTGCTTGCCTATCGCCTTGGAGCACCGCACTTTTGTGGCCTTGTCACCTTTGAAGTCCGATGCCGTTGAGTTGGCTTCCGGCGCGGCGCCGCCTTGGCAGGGCGATTTGTCCCAGGTCGTTCCGGTTGCCAAGTCGCCCTTGCCAGGCACAGCGGGTTCACAGCCGGGAGGAAAGACAGAAGCCTTTACACTTCAGGCCGTGTCGCACGCGGCAGCCGCAGAGCGGCTGCCCGAGAAGACGCGGCCAGCAAGCACTGCTGTACAGCCTTCTGGCATGGGCGCCGCTGCGCCCTTGCCAGAAGGCTGGGGTCGGTATGTGGCCGGAGTGGCTTGGGCCTTGGCCCAGCGCGGGTTGGCGGTTGGTGGCTTTCGGGGTCAGGTCGAATCCTGTGTGCCGTTTGGGGCCGGTCTGAGTTCATCTGCCGCTTTGGAGTGCGCCTTTGCGCTGGGTTTGAACCAGTTGTCCGGCGAACCTTGGCCTGATTCCGCAGCTAGCCGGGAGCTGATGGCCCAGGCCTGCGTTGACGCCGAAAACATCATTGTGGGCGCGGCCACCGGCGGCATGGACCAGGCCGCGGCCCTGCTGGCTCGGCCCGGCCATGCCTTACTACTTGACTTTGGCGCCGGCGGCCAATCAACCCAGGTGCCCTTTGACTTAGCCGCGGCGGGTCTTGTGCTGCTGGTCATTGACACCCGAGCCTCCCATCAACTGCATGACGGCCAATTCGCCTCCCGCCGCCATCAGGGCAGTGCGGCAGCCCGGGCACTGGGGGTCAAGGCCTTAGGGGAGCTCGGCATCGGGCAAATGGAAGCAGCCCTGGCGCGCCTGGACGATCCGCTGCTAGTGCGCCGTACCCGCCACATCGTCAGCGAAAACGAACGGGTCTGCCAGACCGTGGCGGCACTGGAGCGGGCCGATCTGGCGCAGGTCGGGGCGCTGCTGAGCGCCTCTCACGCCTCAATGCGGGACGATTTCGAAATCTCCTGCCCTGAATTGGACCTGGCGGTCGAGGCGGCCCAGGCCACCGGCGCACTGGGGGCGCGGATGACAGGGGGCGGTTTTGGCGGCTCGGCCATCGCTCTGCTGCCGGCCAGTCTGGTCGACCAGGCGACCGCCGCGGTTGACCGGGCCTTTGCTGACGCCGGTTTCGTCGCGCCGGTGTTCCTCCTGGCTACCGCCGGCGGCCCGGCCCAGCGCGTCGCCGGGAAAAGGGCCTAGCAGCGCCGTTCTCGCACAGGTGGCAATGTTTGTGGGTCGTGCTCGCGCTGGTTAACACTTTGCGTCAACCGCGTGCGACCCGGGCCAGGCGGCTAGCAGCACCTCCCCCGGCCAAGCGGCAACGCTTATTGGCCGCGTCTGAGGTTACGTTTGGTTGAGTGTGGTCGGGTGGCGGGTTTTCGGGGCCTGGCCTGTGGGTTTACTTCGAGTGGCGGCTACCGGGCTGGGTGGATGCCTGGCAACATCAGCTGCT
>WQXJ01000055.1 GCA_009784895.1 Micrococcales bacterium
GAGCGTCATGCTCTTCCAACTGCTGCCAACTACAACCCTGGGTTTGAACCCGCCGGTACCGTTACCAGGGTAGAGACGCAACTCGCCGGTGGCGTTGACTATCGCCAAAAGATCGGGAATGCCATCGCCATTCAGGTCGCCCGCCGCGAACACGGTAAGCGCTTTCCAACTCGAACCGATCTGGACTGGCTTATCCAAAGACCCGCCGCCCAGTCCCTTGCGCAGATACAGATTGCCGTTTGGGGTAATCGACATGACGTCGGCAATACCGTCACGGTTCCAATCGCCCGGAGCGATGATCCGGTTGTTGGCCATACCGGTTCCCATTAGCCTGGCCGGCCCGGCCAGCTTGCCTCCGGCCAGGGTTTGGTAGACCACCAGGCGGCCATTCTTGGTCAAGGCCATGACCTCGCCCCGGCCGTCGCCAGTGAAATCTGGGCTGGTGATGACCTGAGCAAACGGCGTGCCCATTGAGGTAGTCACGACCGGCACACCCAGGCCGTTAGCTCGCACCAACTGTGTGCCGGTGTAGGACAGGCCCGTTCGCATAGGGGTCCAATACGACATCGACGGGTTGGACCCACTGAGAATGCCAACCACAACCATCGAGTCGATGCCTTTGTAGTAGAGCGGACCACCGGAATCACCGGGGATCGTTGGCATGGCCACGGCCACAGTGTTCTTCAGATACCGCATTCCCGGGTCGACGTACCGGCTACCCATTTCGATGCGCAGGCCAACGGCCTTCACCACGCCGCACTTTTCGACCCCGCTGCTGACACCCCGACTGCAGACCACGGCACCAACAATGGCGTCGCCCCACCCGACAACATTCCAGGCCTGGGTGGGCGTCCGGAACAGCGATGCCCTAGCGGTGGTCGGGGCGGCGTGGCTGGCGGCGTCGCCAACGATTTCCGCCCCGTTTTTGGCCGCATACCATGACGAACTCTGAATGGTGCCCAGGTTGGCGCCTGCATATCTCACCGTATTACCAGCGGCGCCGCAGTGCCCGGCCGAGATCATTTGCCGGGCGGTTCCCTTCGTCACCAGCACATTGGCTGTGCAATAGCTCCCCCCCTGTGTCACGTTGTAGATCCGCTTGCCAGCCCTTAGTGGACCGGTGTCAATGCTTTCCCCGGAAATCGCCTCGGTGGGCATGGGCACTTCCTCAACCGACACTTCGACCGGGATCTCGTCACCGGCCAATTCGGCCACAACGCCGTCTTCGACCGCTTCTAGGCCGTCAACCTCGTCGACCGCGGCCAGCGCCTCTTCGACCACCTCGTCTTCGACACCCAGCAAGACTTGTCCGTCGCGGTAGTCCACGCCCACCGACACGGCGTCTTCGCCCACGGCCTCTAGGGCCTGCTCGGCGGCGGCGTCAAGCTCAGCCCGGCTAAACTCACTGTCCACCAGGGTCAGGCGGGCTATGTCACTCCATTCATTGGCCCAGGCCTGGTCCTGCTCGGTGAGCCCAACCACGCCCACAACAAAGCCCAGTTGGTCTTCCGCCATCCAAAGGTCAACGTAGCGCTCACCCAAGACGACCTCAGCCTCTTCGGTGATCAAGGAGGCCAGGCGGATGTCGACCGGCTCGACCGTGTCACTAGGGGCGGCGGGCGCAGCCAAGGCCACGGCATCGTTCCCAGCCGCCGTGTTACCGGCTGCCGCGGCCGGCACAGTGAAAGCCATGACGAGGGCACCGGCGCCCAAAACTGCGGATAAACGGGCGATCTTGCGGATGTTCATATTTGGAGCCTTCCTATGGGGCTGTTAGTGGAGGCATAAGCAGGAAGCAGGCCAAGACCGATCCTACCGTGTTGGGCTCTGCGATCAATACCGGCCTGGGTTCGCCGGCCGGTTCGCATGCCGGCAGCACCGGTGGCCTCGCTGCGCCCGATGTCGTTTGCTCGGCTCCCCCAGGCAATCTCGCCAGCGAGGCTCCAGCCAATTGCCGGGTGCCGTCCCCGGCTCGAGAAGTACTAGGGCAGTTCTTCGGCTACTGTCGCCATCAGTTTGTCAACCGTGGGGCGGTCGTATGTGATGCCTCTAACGCCCATGAAACGAGTTTGCATCACCTCTGGCCGGGTCAGCTCCGGCCGGTTGCCGGCTTCCACATCCCGGTAGGCCTTGGCGGCCCGCTTCAGGAAGGTGTTGACCGCGGGAATGTCGTAGCCGGTCAAGATCACTTTCCGGCGCTTTTTGATGACCAGGTTGTCAAAGTCGGCTGCGCGCATCGGCTACTCCCCTGTCGTTAGGCGTCCAGTCATGGCTAATCGTGCTGTCATTAGTCTGTCACAGGTGGCCCCTTGCCGGCAGGCAAATCAGGGACGAGTAAACCGCCAGCAGTCATCAGCCCACGACCGCCGGCGGCCAGGTCCAATGCTAGCCCTTTTGGCAGGCGATTGACGAACCGGCGGCCAGGTCCATGACTAGTGGCCTAGGGCTGGTGTGCGGGAAGCCGTCCCTGCGGCTTCCCCAATCAAAACCAGGCCCTCGCACCAGGTCATGGACCATGGCCTTGCCCCCTCGACGCCGGGTGGCGGTCGTGCCTGACACTTCGCCTCCCTTGTGGAGCGGCGCCATGCCTCTAGGGTGACAAAGCGGTCATGCGGTGCGGCCGTCCTTTCGTCGCTTTTCGAAGGCACACCGGCCGCTAGGCCTCGGTCGAGGTGCAACCGAGGTCGGGATGCACATAACCGCCGCCGGCCACCGTGGCGGGCAATCTGGCACCTTGGCGCGGGCGGCCCCCCCGGATCCGCTGGCGCCGGCACAATTCCGATTGCCGCCTGCGGTAGTCCAATGACAGATTCGGCGCCGGCCGCTGCCAAGACGTCGACACAGGCAACCTGGTCTCGCAGTTCGGTTGGTGGCTCGAGTGTGGTTGCGGCCATTGTCAACCTCCCTTGGATTCAGACGAGTTGCCTCGATTGGTTTGGCAGTAGCGGCAGAACGCGGGCCATTGGCATAGCCCAATTCCAGTCAAGGCGACCGGCCAGATGGGCGGTAGCGCCCTTCGTTCACATTGCGGTAGCCAACTGGATACACAATTTGGCAGCCGAGCCAGGCGAGCCGTTTCGGTGATTTGGGTGGTGGCCTGGGGGCGGCTGGTTGGTCCGCTAACTTAGAATGCCGCTGCGGACGCCGCGCACGGCCACTTGAACCCTGTTTTTCAGCTGCCACTTGGCCATGACCCGACCAATATGCTTCTTGATGGTGGCCTCGGACAGGTGCAGCCGTTCAGCGATCTCCTCGTTTGACAGGCCGTCGATGACCCCGCGCAAGACGTCGCGCTCCCGGCTGGTCAGGCTTTGGCCGCTGGCCGCGCCGGATCTAGATTGGCCGGCCGCAAGCTCACCTAAAACCTTGGCCGCCACCGTGGTTGAGAGCACCATCTCGCCTTTGAGGACACTGGCCAAGGAGGAGCGGAGCTGGTCTGCCGGTTCGGCCTTTGAGAGGTAGCCGTGGGCGCCGTTACGCAAGGCCTGAATAACGTCATCGCCCAAATTGGATGTGGTCAGTACCACGATGCGCGTAGCTGGCAGACTCTGGGCGATGGTTCTGACCGTGTCGATCCGGCTCATGCCTTGCTGGCGGACATCCATCAGCGCCAGGTCTGGACGTAGCACCCGCGCCATGTCGACGGCCTGGTTGCCGTTACCGGCGCATCCAACCACCTCAAAGTCAGGCCAGCGGCTGACCAGAGCCGACAAGCCGTCGCGAAACAGAGCGTGGTCGTCGACAATCATCACTGTGGCCGGTCCTGCGCTCATGCGGCGACTTCCTGGGCGTGCGACAGGACCCCGACGGTATTGACGATGGCCTTGCGATGATCAGCCGAGGAGTCGAGGGCCTCGCTCATCTGGACTAGTGCCGCTAGAGGCTGAGTGGACAGATCCATTAATCGCCATGATGCGTCAACAACCACAATTGGCCAAGAGCCTTTTGGCCCTCAAATACTGCCGGGGTATCTGACCTGTGACAATGCAGCCAGCGCCGGGCGGCGGCCGCAGCGACCTGGTCGCTTGGCGCCTGGTCCAACCAGCCACCCCATTGCAGCCGAAAGTGGCTACTGCGGCCGGCGGGCAGGTTGCTACCGTCCAAGGTATGCCCGGCTGCGGCCAGGTCACGACGGGCGGCCGAGGCTGGTTACCGCCGCCTAGCCTCGGCCGCCTCTCCCGCACTTCATACCGGGCAGACTCTCACCACCTCGAACCAACCCAGGCCAGGCCTTGTCACTAAGCTGGTCGCTGTAAGCGACATTTCGCCATACGCCACAACGGCCGCCAAGACACCAACAAGGGAGCCAGCAAATTGATTTTCAAGACCAGATCACATTGGCGCAAACTTGGCCTTCCCCTTGTGTTCACCATCATCCTGATCGTGGCAGCTGTGTTGTTGGCCCGCCTGGCCGGTCGATCTGACTCCATGCCGTCATGGCTGCCGGCCGTCATTTGGGGCGTGGCCGGCCTGGCCTGGCTGCTTCTGGCTATTCCGCCATTCATCAGGTGGTTCGTTTCAACCGACACCCTCTACAGCGACCGGCTTGAATCGATTGAGGGCGTCATCAAACAGCACCGCCGGGTCATCAGCCTTGAGCGGATCGCCGCGGTTAATGTCGATAGAACCTTGGCGGATCGATTCTTCCGCTCGGGCACCATTGTGGTTCAGACCGCTGGTCATGATTCTGATGTCGATCTGGTCTGCTGCCCTCAGGCCGGCCGGCGCGTTGACCAGATCCGCCAGCAGATGGAGCTTGCCCTTGAGCACCGTGGCAAAGCCGGTGGTGGCGCCGCCAGCCTCTAGGGCTGTCATGCGTTTGAGCTGCCGGCGCAGGCTCCGCCGGTCTTAGGCGCTTTCAGGCGCCAACCAGCTGTTTGGCAAAGACTTCAATGGCGTTGTCGTCGATAGTGCTGGCCCGTGTGGCTTCTCCTGCGATTCGGCTGATGACGAGCTTCTCTATGGCGGTCAACTGGTCCAGATTGAATTCGCCGCCCAAGAATGCCTCGGCTACGGCGCTGGCATGAAGCGATTCCGGAAAGGCGTCAGCCAACTCCGAAGCGCGTTTGTCGTTCTCCTTCATCATGCCGCAGACAAATAGACCCAGCCGAGCCTTCTGCAGGGCCACCTCTTGCCGCTTGACCAGCGCTTTCATCATCTTCAACGGCTTACCGGCGTAAATCGCGGTACCCAAGGCGATGGCCTGGTACTGGTCCAGCCGAGGCTTCTTGACCTCGCCCAGGTTGATCAGGTCAACCTCATGTTCTGCCAAAAGGGAGGCCATCCGTTTAGCGGCCTTGCAGGTGGTGCCGTTTTTGGAGGCGAACACGATGGCAATCTTCACCCCACCGAGGGTATAGGCGCCATCAGGCAGAATCACAGGGCTTGCGGTCCTGTTCACTAACGGTGAACCACCGCCCAGGGTTCGACCGGGGCCAGGCAAGTTGCTGGCACAGCCTCAGGCGTCCAGAAACCCAAGCCAGCAGGTGCCTACCGGAGGTGACCGCGGCCTGGATGGGCCCTTTGCCAGTTGCCTAGGGCCAGCGCAGGTCGACATCCGGTGCCCGCCCTTTCGACTCCAGGAACTGGTTGAAACTGGTGGCCCAATCCTTGTGCCAAGCCTGCTGCTTGGAGTGTAAGTCTCCTAGGTCCATCTGGTTGACCTCTGAGAACTTGACCGCAATGGCGTCGAGGACGGCGATAGTGGCGCGGACATCGGCAGCCGCGTCATGCAGGTGCTCGGTTTGCCGGATCCGGTAGTGCCCCATCAGATCACCAAGTTTGCGCTTGCCCCGGCGGTAGCGGTCGACCCCGCGGTCAATCACCAGCGGGTCCAACACTGGGCGCACCTCACCGCCAAGCCGCTGGCTGAGCGACTCAAGGCCGTTGCGGGCCAGTTCGGCTTCAAGAATCCGCAGGTCGAATGAGGCGTTGAAGGCCACCACTGCCAGGCCGCTGGCCAGGGCATTGGCCAGTTGGGCTGCAATCGCCTCCAGCGCCTGGGCTGGTTCTTGACCGTTGGCACGAGCAAACTCAGTGGTGATGCCATGCACGGCGGTGGCTACAGCTGGGATTTCAACGCCCGGGTTGATTAGCCAGGCCCGCTCAGTGGTGGTGCCATCAGCGGCCCGCCGCACCAGCGCCGCCGTGACAATGCGATCCTTCTGGGTCGATGTGCCGGTGGTCTCGGTGTCAAAGCCAACAAGTGGACAATCTCGCAGTGGCATTTGGCCCGCCCTTCGCCGCAACTTCGCTGTGTTGGTTAACTCTCTCACTTGCCACCGACATCTCACCTTTGGACGCGAGGCCATGGCCAAGCCAACCCTTGGCGCCAGGCGGGCCGCCCGGCATCGGGCAGCAACCCATCCGCCCAGGCGACCACCGCCACTAACAGTGGGTCTGCAACCTTTGACGGGCATTTATCTTTGAGGCGCGGGCCCCAGCCACGCGGGCATTAACCCCGAAGCAAGCCGGACCCCGGACGAGCCTTGATGCCCCAGCTTGTAGGCTTGGCGCCGTGAGCAACGAAGTTGAGATTGGCCGCGGCAAGCAGGGACGGCGGGCCTACGCCCTCGATGACGTGGCGGTTGTACCTTCCCGGCGGACCCGTGACCCAGAAGAGGTCTCAGTGGGCTGGCAGATCGACGCCTATCACTTCGCCATCCCGATTCTGGCGGCGCCAATGGACTCGGTCATGTCACCGGCCACGGCTATCCAGTTGGGCCAGTTAGGCGGCCTGGGCGTACTGGATCTTGAAGGCCTTTGGACCCGTTATGAAGACCCGCAGCCGCTACTTGACGAGATTGTCACACTGGACGCGCCCCGGGCCACCGCCCGCTTGCAGGAGATATACAGCCAGCCGGTCCAAGAGGAACTGATCACCCGGCGCATATGCGAGATGCGCGATGCCGGTGTTACAGTCGCCGGGGCCCTGTCACCTCAACGAACCCAACAGTTTTGGCGCACGGTGGTAGATGCCGGTGTTGACCTGTTTTTGATCCGCGGTACAACGGTTTCCGCTGAGCATGTCTCGTCCGGTTGCGAGCCGCTGAATCTCAAACGCTTCATTTACGAACTTGATGTGCCGGTGATTGTCGGTGGCGCGGCCACCTATACCGCCGCACTTCACCTGATGCGGACCGGCGCGGCCGGCATCCTGGTTGGTTATGGCGGCGGCGCGGCCCACCGCACTCGCATCACCGTTGGTATTCACGCGCCCATGGCCACGGCTATTGCCGATGTGGCGGCCGCCCGCCGGGACTACCTGGACGAATCGGGTGGACGCTATGTCCACGTCATTTCTGATGGCGCCGCTGGTACTTCCGGTGATGTGGTCAAGGCGATCGCCTGTGGGGCTGATGCGATCATGCTTGGTGCGGCCCTGGCCCGAGCCTCCGAGGCGCCCGGAAGGGGCTGGCATTGGGGTCCTGAAGCCCACCATCCCAAGCTGCCGCGGGGGGGCCGGGTTGAGGTCGGCACCATTGGCTCACTCGAGCAAATCCTCTTTGGCCCGGCCACTCAGGCCGAGGGCAAATCCAATTTCATCGGTGCCCTGCGCCGGGCCATGGCTTCGACCGGCTACAGCGATGTCAAGGAATTCCAGCGGGTCGAAGTGGTGGTCAGCCCCTACAAGACCTAGCCCTTGGTGAGCAGTTGGGGCGCAGCCTGGCAGGTACGAACCAGTCTTTTGCTGCACCTAGCAGACATCCGCTGGACGAGTGTTGCGCCTGGCAGGCCCGAACCAGTCTGGTGCTGCACCTAGCAGACATCCGCTGGACGAATGTTGCACCTGGCAGGCACGAACTAGTCAGGTGCTGCACCTGGCAGACATCCGCCAAACGAATGTTGCACCTGGCAGGCACGAACCAGTCTTTTGCTGCACTTAGCACACACCCGCCAAACCAATGCTGCACCTGGCAGACACTGCCACTAGATCACCTGGTCCTTTACCCGGTCAGTTCTGCCAACCGCAGCAGAAGAATCCCGGAACCATGCACAGCGTCACAACCAACACCGCCCAGTGTGCGAAGCGCAGCAACAGACACCGCACCGCGTGCCAACCGCAGCGGAAGAATCCCGGGGAGCATGCACAGCGTCACAACCAGCACCGCCCCAATCGCGATCCGAAGTAGTCAACGCCTCAGTGGGCAATACCGCAAGATGCGAACTCGACCTCACGCGGCTTGAGTGGTCTGAGCAGCCTGATCTGCCTGCCGTAACGTCGAGCGCAGACGAGCGACGAACAATCCCGGGTCTTGGGTGATCATTTGCCAGGTGACCTGCAACACCCGAAACCCGGAGGCCG
This sequence comes from Micrococcales bacterium, assembly GCA_009784895.1. Lineage (NCBI taxonomy): Bacteria > Bacillati > Actinomycetota > Actinomycetes > Micrococcales > Micrococcales bacterium. The sequence goes on from WQXJ01000055.1 coordinate 8,306, forward strand.
TCATGGCATCAAGCCGGTCCCGGTCGTTTTCGAACGCCTCTGCACTTGAGTGGTAGCGCCATCCATCCGCCTCAACAACCACCTTTTGCCTCCGGAACAGGATATCGACCATGATGCCCCGTCCACCCACTCGTATGGTTGCGTTGACCTCGAAACCCGTGAAGCCCTCTTCCTTGAGTGTCTTCACCACTAGGAACTCAAGAATCGACGCGACACCCAGTTCGATCCACTCTAGGTAGCGACGCAGTTTGACAACCCCCGGCCTTCTGGCCCTGGCGGCAAGGGCCTCAGAGAATTGGGCAGCCGTGATCACCTTTCGGGTCACCGCCCAGGCAAACAATTCGTCGGCCCGTTTGGGTTCCAGGCTGGCTAGCGTGTCGACCAGAGCCCAAGCCACGTTCTGCAGGAATCCCCCTGCGGCTCGCCGACTCTCACCCTCGGCCAAACCCCGACGATGAGCCAACAAGCCTGGCTTGGGTCTTCGGCTGGTGGCCACTGCGCAATCAACCCAGTTGATGCCGGCCAGCGGCAGGTTCGGCAGTTGCATCATCAAAGCGATTGCCCCACACACCACTGCGTCGGGCCAGGTCAGCCAGGCAGACCAGCCACCGCGCTCTGCCGTCCGCGGCAGACCGGCGGGCCCCAAGGCGAATCCGGCAAACGGTACCCACAGTCGCTTCTTCAACCGGTATGCGACTTGGCCGCGGGTGAATCCGTCTTCCAGGGCCTGAGCCCTAGTAAACAATCCGGCTTGGCTGTGGGCGATGGCGGGTGTCTGGCTGCCCACTATTGTCTGTGCCCTATGTTCCATGGGCACATAATGCCCAAAAGCCAGCGGTGGCGCTTTGACCGCGGCGGCGGCCTGTGGATAACCGTTTTTCGAGTCGGTACCGGCCCCGCGGGGCGCCACCCATCCGGCGCCAGGGACTCTCACAATTGGGCCCCCGGCCTGCACTGACTCCCACCAATAGTTGAGGGGTTGGCCGACTGTCGCCGAACAACTGTTGCGCCCAGCAGGCCCGAACCAGTCTGGTGCTGCACCTAGCACACACCGGCCAAACCAATGTTGCACCTGGCAGGTACGAACCAGTCTTTTGCTGCACCTAGCAGACATCCGCTGGACGAGTGTTGCGCCTGGCAGACACTGCCACTAGATCACCTGGTCCTTTACCCGGTCAGTTCTGCCAACCGCAGCAGAAGAATCCCGGGACCATGCACAGCGTCACAACCAACACCGCCCAGTGTGCGAAGCGCAGCAACTAACACCGCCCAGTGTGCGACGCGCAGCAGAAGAATCCCGGGACCATGCACAGCGTCACAACCAACACCGAACCGTAAGCCAACCGCAGCACCCAACCACCCCAGGGGACCTAGCCGCCAACCGCCCTAAACCACGCCCGGTGAGGGCAAACGAAAGGGGCCCGGCCGGCCAATGCCGGTCCGAGCCCCATCGTTGGTCTTGACGGAGTCAGCCAATCTTGGCCAGGACATCCCTGGCACTCAGGATTAGATAGTCGTCACCGTCGATTGTGACTTCGGTGCCACCGTACTTGGAGTAGATGACGCGGTCATCAACGGAAACATCCACTGGAACGCGGTTGCCATTGTCGTCGAACCGACCTGGGCCGACGGCCACAACCTCGCCCTGTTGGGGCTTCTCCTTGGCGGTGTCCGGAATGACCAGACCGGACGCTGTTGTTGTTTCTGCCTCGACCGGACGAACAACAATCCGGTCTTCAAGCGGCTGAATGGAGACCGACACTGCGGACCTCCCCTTCGCAAGGTAGATGGGAAACGGACTTCGCCCACTAGTTCTTCTAGGTCCATGCCGTCGCGGTGCCATGGATCAGCGCCCCAGGTGGGCGGTTGGCCTCGCGGCCAACCGGGGATAAGACTAAGCGTTCGATTAGCACTCGGTCAAGGCGAGTGCCAGCCGTGTCAGTTTGACCGCCCCCCTGGCACCGTCCAACGCCACTTCCGGCCGGCGCCCAAGACACCAACCAGCACGTCACGCCCACCCAAGCCAGCCAAACCCGGGCCGTTCCAACGACACGAGGGACGGCATCGGGCGCGGGGCCAATCGCCAGTGGCATAGGCTTGGAAACCACCAGATGCGATCTCCAAGCAAAGGATCGAGCATGACGGCATTAGTGCTGGGGGACGCCCTAATTGACCTTGTGCCCGCGACCAAGCAGGGCGGGGCGGTCAAGGCACTGCCCGGAGGATCCCCGCTCAACGTCGCCGTTGGCCTTGGGCGGCTGGGACGGCCCACCTACCTCGGTGCTTGGATTGGGCCAGACCCCCACGGCCAGCTAATCAAAGATCACCTGGCCCAGTCCGGCGTTGGCCTGCTGCCCGGTTCGACCAAGGCGCCGCGCACCTCGACCGCCCAAGTTGAGCTGGATCCAGACGGCCAGGCCAGCTACCGTTTTGACTTCGCTTGGAGCATGCCGGCCATCCCCACCGCCCTGCGGCCCCGCGTTATCCACACCGGCTCTATGGGAGCAACCGAAAGGCCGGGCGCCACCCAGGTGCTGGACTTGTTCTCGGCCAACCCGGCCGGGTCGACTTTGAGCTTCGATCCCAACATCCGGCCGGCCATTATGGGTCCGGCCGACCAATTGCGACCCCGGATCGAGGCCATGGTTGAGCTCGCTGACCTGGTCAAGGCCTCTGACGAGGACTTGGCTTACCTCTACCCCGAACTCGACCCGGTGGCTGCGGCCAAGCGCTGGGCCACGGCCGGTCCAGCCTTGGTCTGCCTAACTGAGGGCGCCGGGGGGGCGCGGCTGTGGACCGCCAGTGGCGCCGAGATCGCCCAACCGGCCCCTGCCACCGAGGTGGTCGACACCGTTGGCGCCGGCGATTCGTTTACCGCCGGTTTGCTCGACCAGCTTTGGCACCTTGGACTGCTGGGACGGGCGCACCGGTCCCAACTGAGGCACATTTCAGCTGAGGCCGCCGCCAAAGCGTTGGACCACGCCAGCCAGGCCGCCGCTGTGACGGTCTCGCGGGCGGGGGCGGACCCGCCGTGGAGCCGTGAATTAGGCTAGGCCCATGCGTTTGGCCGATGCCGAAGCCTTGGCCTCCCCGCCAGGTCGCCTATTACTAGCCTCGCTGCCCGAATACCAGGCCGACTTGGCCGTCAAGATCAGTGATGGGCTTAGGGCTCGCGGCATAGACCCGGGTTTGGTGGCGGCGGCCTTGACACAATCTCGACTACGGGCCAAAGCCCAGGCCAAGTTTGGCGATTTCGCCAACAACCTGCTCTTCACCGACACCGGGCTGCAGCAAGCCACCAGGCTCAATGTCGCCGCCCACCGGGCCGGGCGCTACCGGGCGGCCGGGGCTGAGGTTGTCGTTGACCTTTGTTGCGGCATAGGCGCTGACTCGCTGGCCATGGCGGTCCTAGGCCTGTCAGTTCGGGCCTACGAACGCGACCCGGTGACGGCCAGACTGGCCCGGGCAAATCTGTCAGGTTTCGAGGACTGTTCAGTCAGCTGTGGCGACGGTATGGCCGCTGATCTGGCGGGGGTTGAAGCGGTCTTTGCTGATCCAGCCCGGCGGCGCGGCGCGGGCCAAGGTCAGGGCCGGGTTTTCGACCCAGCGGCTTACAGCCCGGCTTTGGACCAGGTCTTGGCCCTGGCTTTGGACCGGGACTTGGCTCTGGGCGTGAAACTGTCCCCCGGGCTGCCGCACAAGGTAATCCCGCCGGGCGTCGAATCGGAATGGGTTTCGGTTGACGGCCAGGTGGTCGAGGCGGCCTGGTATTTCGGTCCGCTGCGAAGAGACGGTTTGGCCGGCAAAACTGCCCTGGTTATCCAGGGATCGAAAGCCCATCGCTTGGCCGCCGATCCGAGGCCCAGGCTGTCGGTCGGACCGCTGGGCCGGTTCCTTTACGAACCCGATGGCGCTGTCATCAGGGCCAGCTTGATCGAACAAGCCGCCAGCCGGGCCGGTTTGACGGCCAACTTGCTGGCCCCTCGGATCGCCTACATCACGGCGGAGGAGAAGGTCGACTCGGCCTTTTTCCGCGGCTATGAGGTGCAAGACAGTTTTCCGTTCCAGCTAAAGGCGCTGCGCCAATACCTGCGGGCCCGCGACATTGGCCAACTCACTATCAAGAAACGCGGCACGGCGGTCGAGCCAGCTCAGCTGCGCCGGCGACTGGACCTGCGCGGTGATCAGGCCGCCACGCTTGTCTTGACCCGCCTGTCTCAGCGACAATCGGTCCTAGTGGTCAAGCCACTTGACACCACTGATCAGCCAAAGGAGCGGCCGTGACAATTGACTTTGCCGCTTCGCCGCGTAGTTCGGTTGGCATCGAATGGGAGTTTTTGACCATTGACCACACCAGCGGTGGTCCCGCGCCGGTAGCCACCCAAATGCTCGACCAACTCCGGGCGGACCAAGGCAAGCCCCGGGTGCCACACCATTCGCCAGTCAGTTTTGCCCCGAACGACACCCAGCCACAAGGCGCGGACATTTTCTCTGAACTGCTGACCAACACCATCGAACTGGCTTCCCACCCGCGCCTGACAGTGGCCAAGGCCGCGGCCGATCTAGCGGCCGGGTTAGAACAAATCACGGCCCTGGCTGAGTCATTTGGCGCCGATCTGATTGCCGCCGGCACCCACCCGTTCGCCCAGGCTGCCCTCCAGCCCATCACCGATTCGCCGCGTTACCAGCGGCTAATTGACCAAACTGCCTGGTGGGGCCACCAGCAGATGATCTGCGGTCTGCACACTCACGTTGGGATCGACAACCGAGCCAAGGTCATGCCGATCCTGCACGCCCTGAGCTACTACATGGGACACCTGCAGGCCCTTTCGGCCGCCTCGCCGTGGTGGGGCGGGGTCGACACGGGCTACGCCTCAAACCGGGCCATGGTCTTTCAGCAGCTACCGACCTCCGGCCTGCCCTTGCCGTTCGACGATTGGTCCGAGTGGGAGGCCTACGCCGAAAGCCTGCAACGAGCCAAAATAGTCGAGCAAGTCAACGAAATCCGCTGGGACATCCGGCCGGCCCCCGGTTTTGGCACCATCGAGGTTAGGGTCTGTGATTCGGTGCCAAGCCTGCTTGAGGTCGAGGCCCTATCTGCCTTGACCCAATGCCTGGTCGAGGATGCCTCTCAGGCGCTCGACCAAGGCCAGTCCCAGCCCGGTTTGCCGCACTGGTATGTCAAGGAAAACAAGTTCAGAGCCGCCCGTTTTGGGCTCGACGCCTCGGTCATAATCAATCAGGCCGGTGAGCAACGCCCGGTCCGCGACGATGTCGCAGACTTAGTCGACCGCCTCCAACCAGTGGCCGCCCACCTAGGCTGTTTGGACCAGCTCAACGCCATCCACCAGATCCTTGAGCAGGGCGCCTCTTGCCAGCGCCAGCAATTGGCCGCCGCGGCCAAGGGCGGCGACCTCAAGGCGGCCACCGTCCACCTAGTCGACGAACTCCACGCCGCCCAACCTCTCCCACCCCACTAATCAGTCCCTGACCTGCATCTTTGCCGCGACTGAGGTTACGTTGGTTTTGGCCTGTTTTTTGTGGCCTGTTCAGGGCCTATGGGCAATGACTTCGGCTGAAGTGTTGCCAGGGATACGGCGTGCCGCATCCAGCATGTGACCCGAA
>WQXJ01000056.1 GCA_009784895.1 Micrococcales bacterium
GTGGCGGCTAGGCCAACTGATGGTGCGCCAATCAGAGGACATCCGGCGCGTTCAAATGGTCCTGGTGGCCTCGACGGCGATTGAGCAGTTCGGTGGAACTGGGGATTTCGAACTGGCCGCCGGGGCGACCAGCTCACTGGCCTTATCTCAGCTGGACCAGGCTGGGTCAGTGACGGTGGTGGCAAATGGTGCCACGGTTAGGGCCAGGCCGGCCCTGCGCGGGACCGTCCTAGATCTGGTCGCTGGGCTGGTAGTCCGGCCGGCCGGCCAAGGCGGCGAAACGTTGGCCACAGCGGCGGCCCGGGCTCGCCGCGATGTGCCGGCAGTGACTTTGGCCATCTTGGTGACCGGGGTCAAGCAGACGCTGCCGGCCTTGCGAGCGGTAACTGGCTATTTGCCAGGCCAAGCCTGGGCGCTGGCGATACGCTGCCAGGTTGGTGCCGCCACCGAGGTCAGCCAGGTGGGCAGATTGGCTCTGGCCACGATCGGGTCGCTTGAAGCCCTGCCCAAGGCGCTGAGACAGCTGAGGGTTGTTGGATGAGGCGCCGCCACAGCCGGGACCAGCCGGCCGGAATTCGCCCGCCACCTGGGCCTGCTCTGGTTAAGTCTTGGAGGCAAGACGTCATCGTGATCACTTGCCTGGTGGCCGCTGCGCTGGCGCCGCTGGCGCCAGTTTTTGGCCTGGCTGGGCTGGCGGTTCCGGTTGCGACCGGACTGGTGGTGGGGGCCGGTCTGGCCCTGCTTGGGGTGCGGCTGGGCTGGTCGCCGGTGGTGGAGACAGCCGCCGGGCTGCTGGCCTACCTGGCGGTGGGTCAGCTGGTCCTGGCCGTTACCGGCGGCCAGGTCAACTGGCGCAAACCGCCTTGGGCCCTGGGCGATCTGATGCTGGGGCTGACCGCAGTTTGGAAGCGCCTGGTCACAGTAGAAATTCCGGTAGGCGGCGGCGATGGTTTTGTTTTGGCGCCGCTAATAATGGCCCTGGTGGCAGAGCTAGCGGCCCTGTCGTTGGCCTTGCGGCTGTCCGGGCGGCGGGCCGGGTGGGCCTTGCTGGTGCCAATGGTGACGCTGGGGCTCGCCTTGGTGCTTGGAGCCGGTCGATCGCTGGCCGCCTGGCCAATTGGTTTGGGCCTGGCCTTTGGGGCCTTGGCCTGGACGGCTTGGCGCGGTGGCAGTTTTGAGCCGCGGCGCTTCCAGGCGCTGGCATTATGCCTGGTGGTGGCTGCCGGTGCGGCCGATGCCGCCACCTGGGTGGGGCAGTTACGCCCGCGTCTGGTGGTGCGCCAGCTGATCGAGCCACCGTTCGACCCGGCCCAATACCCCAGCCCGCTGGCGGCCTACCGCCACTACGTCAAGGACCTCAAACAAAGCGAACTGCTGCGGGCCAACTCGCTGCCGGCCGGGGCCAACGTCACCTTGGCAGTAATGGACCGCTTTGACGGTGTCGTCTGGAATGTGGCTGGCTCCGGGCCCACCGGCTCGGGCCGCTTCCAGCGCATGGCCCAAAGCCGGCCGCTGGGCCCGGGTCAAGCGGCCACGGTCAGCCTGACTTCGGCTGGCCAAACCTCGGTTTGGCTCTATTCGGTGGGACAGCCCAGTTCGGTTTCCTTCACTGGACGCCAGCGGCAGCAGCTACGCCAGGACATCCGGGTCAACCGCACCACCGGCGGCCTGGTTCTGCCAGGCGGGGTGGCCAGGGGCACCAGCTACACCGTCAACTCAACTCTGGCAGCCCAACCCAGCCGGAGCCAGATCGCCAAAGCTGGTGCCCAGTCCGTGACGTTGCCGTCGGCGACTTCCGTGCCAGACTCGGTTCGTCTGACGGCGGCTGAGCTGACTTTGCCGGCCAACACGGCCGGTCAACAGGCCCTAGCTCTCGAACAATCCCTGCACGAGCGAGGCTATTTCTCGCACGGTCAGGCCGGAGAAGCTACTGGCGCAGCCGCCTCGCCGGCCGGTCACGGCGCCGCGCGGATCGACCAACTGCTGACCGGTCCAATCATGGTTGGCGATGCCGAACAATACGCCAGTGCCATGGCGCTAATGGCTCGCGAGCTCGGCCTGCCTGCCCGTGTCGCCATGGGTTTTGCGGCCAGTCAAAACAACGGCCCAAAGGCGGTGTTCACCGGCCAAGACATGACCGCCTGGGTTGAGATCGCCTTCGAGGAGCTGGGCTGGGTGGCCTTCTACCCCACACCAGAGAGCGACAAAACGCCAGATACGGCCCATGAGGAACCGCAGGTCGAGCCTCGGGCACAGATCGTCCAGCCGCCACCGGCCACCGCCAAACCGGCCGAGCCGCCGGACACTGACGCCGAGCAGGCGCCGCCGCCCAGTGGCCAGGCCGCCCCACCGGACAAGGCCAATCAGCTCCGGCCTTGGATGTTGGTTTCAGGTGGCGGGGCCAGCCTGATAGGCCTGATGGCAGGTCTGGGCGGGGCGGTAGCCCTGGTCAAGGCGGCTCGACGGCGAAGACGCGCCTGCACCGGTTCGCCCAATCGCCGCGTCGTGGCCGGTTGGGATGAGCTAGAAGACCACATCAGCGACTTGGGTCTGGCTCTGCCAACCAACGGCACCCGCATCGAAAAAGCGGCTGCCGTCGAGGGTCTGGCCCTCATAGACCGGTTGGGCAATGGGCAGCCCAGTCTGGCCGGGGCCGGCAGGGACTCTTTTCGCCGCAAAGGTGTGAGCAGCCCGCGGGACCAAATGGTGATTCTGGCCGCTCGCAGTGACCAAGCCGCCTTTGGTCCGGGCCATCTTAGTGAGACTCAGGCCCAAATGTTCTGGCACGGGCTGAGCCAACTCAAGAACCAGCTGTCACTGGGCTTCAGCCGGATGCGACGGCTTTGGGCCAAGGTCAGCCCGCGCTCTTTGCGCCACCGCCCCAACTCGTGAGGTTGAGCTCTGGCATAGCAGGACGGGGCGGCACGCCGTTGTGGCCTCGCGCCGTCTCTTGGGGCGATGCTCCGCATCGCCAAAGAGACATGCCCGGGGCCAATCCCTGACCCCAACCCCGCGCCGCCCCTTTGCCGTACTTCCGGGGTAGTGCATCTGCGTCGAGTTCGCGAGATTGAGGCTGGCCGGGCTGTCCAGGATCGAGATTGAGGCTGGCCGGGGTAACACCCCAGCGCCACCTGGGGTTTCGCCTATTCAGTGCCCGGCACAGGGTGAACTCGATCCAGGGGTACCCGGCACAGGGTGAACTCGATCCAGGGGTACCCGGCACAGGGTGAACTCGATCCAGTGGTGCCACTGACGCTGCGAGCGCGCCTCACGACCGGGAAAGTGGTACAGGCTTAGCTCACCTCAGGTAGGCAGAGCAACGATAACCGCGCTTGTATTCCCCCAAGGACATCTTGTAGACCAGCTTCCCCGCGCGGCCGGGAATCTGGGTAACGTCGGCATACGCGCCGTAGCCGCTTTGCGAGCAGGACCAAACAATGCTCCTGCTTGTGGGACATTCGTTTTTCACCCAAATGCCGACATTGGCCGAGTTGACGGCGTGCTGGGTCGTTGGTTTTGTGTGGCAAAGAGCCACCACAGCGTGGGCTTCGCTTGTTGGGGCAGTCACGCCCGCCACCAGCGAAAACCCCAGAGCCAAGGCAGCTGTGGCGATAGTGGCGACGAGGAGCTTTCGAATTCGGGCGGCGATTGGGAGCTTGTTCATGGCGGAGGTTCCTTCTTTTGCACGGGAGTTCGGCAGGGGCCGGAGTGATGAGGTAAGGGCCCAGTGCGCTTAGGCTACCACCGCCAGGCCCACCAGACCCGCGACTTGGCCGGGGCCGGCAGGGACTCTTTTCGCCGCAAAGGGGTGAGCAGCCTGCGGGACCAAATGGTGATTCTGGCCGCTCGCAGTGACCAAGCCGCCTTTGGTCCGGGTCAGCTTAGTGAGACTCAGGCCCAAATGTTCTGGCACGGGCTGAGCCAACTCAAAAACCAGCTGTCCTTGGGCTTCAGCCGGATGCGACGGCTTTGGGCCAAGGTCACCCCGCGCTCGCTCCGCCACCGCTCCAACTTGCGAGGTCGAGGCCAGCCGGGCTGCTCAGGATCGAGATTGAGGCTGGCCGGGCTGTCCAGGATCGAGATTGAGGCTGGCCGGGCTGCTCAGGATCGAGATTGAGGCTGGCCGGGCTGTCCAGGATCGAGATTGAGGCTGGCCGGGGTAACACCCCAGCGCCACCTGGGGTTTCGCCTAATCAGTGCCCGGCACAGGGCGAAGTCGATCCAGGGGTGCCCGGCACAGGGTGAACTCGATCCAGGGGTGCCCGGCACAGGGTGAAGTCGATTCAGTAGTGCCCGGCACAGGGCGAAGTCGATTCTGGGGTACCCGGTCGGCGTCACGGTGCAAAGAGGCTGACACACCACCAGGCGACGTCAAGGTTTGGACGAGACACTGCGGGTGGAGGTCGAAAACCGGCGGGCAGACGGTATCAGCTAGATAGCGCCGGGCTTGATGACAACCAACCGAGTTGGCGAGGCGCCCCGAACAGCGGCAACGTCGATGCGCCTGTCTAGGGTGACCAGGTATCCGTCATGTTGGACGGCCAAGCCGAGTAGGTACGCGTCGGTGACCTGCCCGGAGCTAAGCAGGTGGGCGTCATCGACAATGGAGGTGTCGGTGATGGTGATGGTGTCAGGGAAAAAGGTGTGCGTCGCATGGGAGGAGGCGTGCCGCAGGGTCTCCAGAGCGTCAGCTACGTTGACCGGCTGTGGATAGGACGAATGCGACACAATACGAACGAACCCGTTCTCGGTGATGGGGCAAGTGGCCCAGCCATTGTCAGCGTGGTCGCGGAACCAGCGGGCCGCCACGGCATGGAAAGTGTGGGCGGGGTCGAGCAGAGCGATCAAAACGTTGGTCTCGAGCAGGGCTGTCACAGGAACAACTCGTCCCTTAGGCGGTTGACATCAGCGTTCGTGACCGTGACGTCGCGGCGCGGCAACAGAACCAAACCCTGGTCGATCAGCCAATCATCGTCCTCGCTGATTGGCGTGCGCCGCTTCGACTTCAAGCCGTCGCGCGCCCAATCGGAGATCACCTCGCCGATGGTGCGCCCTTCAACGGCGGCGTGGTCACGGGCCGCCAGGAACACGTCCTGATGAATGGTCAGTGTTGTTCTCACGCATCAGATTCTAGCATCAGATGATGAACCGCGTTGAGACTCTCTTGGAAGCTTGGGGCCAGTCCAGGTACTGGCCTGGACTCGCGAGGTTGAGCTTTGGCATGGCAGCATAGGAATATGACGGCTCGAATCCTCGTAGTAGATGACGACCAGGCTCTGGCAGAGATGGTCGGCATTGTCTTGAGGGCCGAAGGCTACACCACCGAGCTGTGCGGCAACGGTCTAAAGGTGCAAGAGGCCGTGCGCCGGGGCAAACCAGATTTGGTTTTGTTGGATCTGATGTTGCCGGGCAAGGATGGTACGCAGGTCTGCAAGGAACTGCGCCGCTTCACCGGTGTGCCCATCATCATGGTGACCGCCCGGTCCGACACCCGCGATGTGGTTGAGGGGCTGGCGGCCGGCGCGGATGACTACATCCAAAAGCCGTTCAAACCAGCTGAATTGGTGGCCCGGGTCAAAGCCAGGCTGCGCCACCACACGGTGGCCGAGCCGCCATCAGGCGAGGAAATCAGAATTGGTGACGTGGTCATTGACCTGTCCGGTCACCAAGTCTCCAAAGCCGGCGAAGCGGTCGGACTAACGCCCCTGGAGTTCGACCTGCTGGTGGCGCTGGGGGCCAAACCGTGGCAGGTCTTTACCCGCGAAATGCTGCTGGAACTGGTTTGGGGTTACCGTGAACAGGCTGACCCCAGGCTGGTCAACGTTCACGTCCAGCGGCTTAGGGCTAAGGTCGAAGACGACCCGGAAAACCCTTCCGTGGTGGTCACCGTCAGAGGCGTTGGTTATAAGGCTGGCCCACCCCAGTGAGAACCATGGGCGACCTGATCCGCCCTTTCAGAAGATCGTTGAGGCTGAGGGTCTCGCTGACAGTGGTGGTGGTCTCCTCGGTCCTGCTGTTGGTGGTCGGCACGGTGCTGACCAACTCGATTAGGAGCGGCATTTTCGACACCCGGATGGCCGACATTCTGCGCGAAGCCGACCGGGCGGCCACTACAGCGCAACGCTATTTCGACGCCGGCGGTGCCGGTTCGCCCCTGACGGCTGAGACAGTTGCCCGTGACACGATCAGATCAGTTTCGACGGTTGGTTCTTCGGCTGTGGCTGTCTCTTTGTTGCCGCAGAACCCTGATGAAGCCGGCGCTGTTTCGGCCATTTTCACCGACCCTCAGTTGTGGGATGTGGCCAGTGACCAGCTTCGAGAGCAGGCCTCGACTACTGGCGAGCAGGTTTGGCAGTCAGTTGCCCTGCCGCAGGACTTTGGCGGCCTGGCACCTGGGGTGGCCGTGGCCAAGTCAGTCCGCCTGGCGGCCAACGGCTACGTCTTAGTGCTGGTCTACGACCTCTCGGCCGAGCAGACCATCATGAGCCTAATTGCCCGGATTGTTGGAATCGCCGCCGGCAGCGTGGTTGTGATCTTGGTGCTGGTGACGTTTTTGGCCACCAGGCAGGCGGTCAGACCGGTTAAGGACGCCGCGGCGGTGGCGTCGCGCCTGGCCGATGGCGCCTTGGGCGAGCGGATGCGCGTGCGGGGCCAGACCGAAATGGCCTCTTTGGCGGCCTCATTCAACGCCATGGCCCAGTCGATGCAGAGCCACATCGAAGACATGGAGAACCTGTCCAAACTCCAGCGACGTTTCGTGGCTGATGTCTCCCACGAACTGAGGACCCCTCTGGCCACCATCCGCATGGCTGGCGACCTGCTGTATCAGGCCAGGGGCAGCTTCGAACCCGAAGTTGGGCGTTCGGCCGAGCTCTTGGCCAGCCAGCTCGACCGTTTCGAAGCTCTGCTGTCCGATCTGCTGGAAATCTCGCGGATTGATGCTGGCACCGATTCGGTCGACCTTGAACAGGAAGACATGGCCCAGCTGGTCCGCTCGGCCAAAGACAACCTCGAGCCCCTGGCCAAAAACAACGACACCGAAATCCGCGTAGAGCTGCCCGGCGAGACGGTAATGGCCCAGGTCGACCGCCGCCGGATCGAGAGGATAATCACAAATCTGGTGGCCAACGCCATCTTGCACTCCGGTTCAGACACAGTTGATGTCCGTTTGGCGGCCACCGATAATGAGGTCTTCGTCAAGGTTCAAGACCACGGCGTTGGCTTGACCACCGACCAACTGGGGCACGTCTTCGAACGCTTCTGGCGGGCCGACCCGGCTCGGTCGCGGGCCACCACTGGCGGCACTGGCCTGGGCCTGCCAATTGCCCAAGAGAACGCCAAAGTCCACGGTGGTCGACTTGATGTGCAAAGCCAATCCGGCCAGGGCACGGCCTTCACGCTGGTGTTGCCACGAGCCTTCGAACCGCAAAACGAGGCCTCCAACGCTGCCAATGCCCTAGCCGAGTCCGGGAGAAACTCATGAGGCGCCGGGCCGGCATTGGACTAGTCCTGGTGGCCACCTTGGTCACAGGTTGTGCCGCCTTACCTACCTCCGGTCCGGTTCAAATTGGCGCCAGGTCAGAGACCTCGGAGGAACTGGTCCTGGGCGCTCAGCCGGCGCCGCCGGTGGCCGGGGCCAGCGCCGAACAGATTCTTCAGGGCTTCCTTCAGGCCACGCTGGCAGGTGGCTCGGATGGTTTCAAGGTGGCCCGGGCCTATCTGACCGAAACGGCCGCCGAGGGCTGGGATCCCACGGCTGAAGTGGCGGTTTACCCCTCCGGCGAGGCCCCTGTGCTGGCGCCGGCGGCTGGTGAGAACCAATTCACTTTGAGTTTCCTTCAGGTTGGCCAGTTGTCGAGTGATGGGCGCTATTCGACAATGCCGGGGGAGAAGCAGCGGGTCGAGTTCACCCTGGTCCAAGAGCCAGCCGGCTGGCGGGTCGACCGATTGCCTGATGCCGTGGTGGTGCCTCAAGACGTATTCCTCAACGACTATGTCCGCACCGTAGTCTTTTTCCCGGCGGCTGAAGGCCAGGTCATGGTGCCCGATGTCCACTACTTCCTGCGCAACCTAGCGGCCACGGCGGCAGTCCAGACCCTCCTAGACGTTCCACCTGACTACCTTGGCCCGGCCGTTTCGGCGCCAAACGCCGCCAAGGCCCGCCTGGTCACCGACGCGGTCAGGGTTGACGCCGGCAGGGCCACCGTCAACCTCAGCGCTGAGGTCCGGCGGGCCACCGAAACCGAGCGGGCCACTTTGGCGGCATGTCTGGTGTCATCGCTGACCTCGATTGGTTCTGTCAACACTGTTGAACTGCAAGTCGAATCGGCGCCTTTTGACGCGCCGGAATCGAAGCTGGTGGTGGATCCGCTGGCAGCTGAAGGCCCCTACTACCTTGGTGATGGCGGGCTTTGGCGAATGAGCGGCGAAGCCGCCCGGGTGCCTGGTTTTGAGGCCACCGATGGCTGGGAGACGCTCAGCGTCGACTCATCCGGCGCTCGCCTGGCCGCTCTGCGCGGCGGTCAGCTGGAATACATTGGCGGCCCGGGAATGCCGGCTGTCAGCTGGCCCGTCGAAGGCACCCCCACCTCCTCTCCAGTCTTCGACACGGCCGGCCGGTTGTGGCTGGGGGTGGCCGGATCGGTCGTGGTCTACAGCCTCGAAGGTAAGGCCAGTCGCCTTCAGGCGCCCTGGCTGGCCGAGCGCCAGGTTGTTGGTTTGGCGCCGGCTCGTGACGGGGCCAGATTGGCCGTCTTGTCAGCCGCCTCGGCCGGCGGTCCGGCGCGGCTCGACGTGGCTGGAATAGAACGGGTCGAGGGCGCGCCAACTGGTTTGGCCGGGCCGCTCAAAGTGGCCAGTTTCACTGGGGCGGCCAGGTCGATGGCATGGCAAGACCACATCACCTTGGCCCTGTTGGCGCCATCAGATAACGGTGGCCAGGCAGTCCAACTGGTTACCTTGGGCTCGACCGTTCAAGAGCTAAACGCACCCTTGGACAAGCCGACTTCTTTGACGGCCGGGCGCGGCTCCGAAGGGCTTTACATCACTGGCGAGGCCGGCGGGCTGTTTCACTACGCGCCGCTCGGTGCCGTCTGGACGGCGGTTGCCACCGGCGCACGTTCGGTCACCTATCGCAGCTAACCAGCCTAGGCAAGTTGTCCACAGGGGCTTGGCGGGCCGCGTTGGCCCCTGGGAAGCTGGCAGGGTGGGTGAATTGGTGGCCGCCGGGTTGGACCTGGTGGTGTCCAGGCGTTGCGGTGGTTGCGACGCGCAGGGGCCCGGTTTGTGCCAGTCCTGCCGGGCCGCCCTGTTTGGGCCGATCTGCCGGCGAGAGGACCAAGCGCCGCGACTAGTACCGGCCGAAGGCTCAGCTTCGCTGCCGGTTTGGGCCGGCGCCTGGTACAGCGGCCCGGTGCGCCAGGCCATCACCGCTTGGAAGCGGCTGGGCCAGCGGGAACTGGATCACGATATGTGCCACGCGGTTAGGCGCGTGGCCAGTGCAATCGGTCCCACACTGGACCAAGTGATGACAAAGATCGGTCAAGACGAGCTCTGGGTCACTCCAATCCCTTCTTCCCGCCGCAACCAGTGGCGCCGGCCTGGCCCGCTGACCTGGCTGCTAGCCCAAGCCGTGGCCGCCGCACTGGTCAGATCCGGCATCGGCGCCAGCGCCCTCCAACTGCTGCGACGCCGGGCTGGGTCCAAAGACCAAGCCGGGCAGACGCTGCGCGGGCGGATGATAGGTCGGGACGGCACCACGTTGGTGCGGGGGAATCCAGCGGCACCGGTCCTGCTGGTGGACGACGTTCTGACCACCGGCGCCACCCTGCTAGACGCTGAGAGGGCTCTGGCCGGGGCCGGAACTGCAACCTTGGGGGCAATTGTGTTGGCCGTTACGCCAAAAGGGCACGGGCACGGGCGCCGATTCCAGGCGGGGCCGGCCACGATGGGATAGGTTGGTCAACGGTTGACTCCCCGGGAGGGATAAATGGAAATTGTCATTGCCGGTAGGCACACTGAAGTTTCGGCTCGCTTCCGCGACTACGCGGAAGGCAAACTGGCCAAGATTTCCCGCTACGACTCTCAAGCTCACTTAGCCCAGGTCGAAGTGGTGCACGAGGCCAACCCCCGCCAGGCCGGAACCGCCATGAAAGTCGAAATCACGGTCCGCGCCAAAGGCCCGGTAACCAGGGCCGAGGCCGCTGCCGGGGATATGTTCTCGGCCTTTGACGTTGCCATGGGCAAGCTGATGCAGCAGGTCCGCCGGGCCAACGACCGCCGCAAGTCGAGGCACAAGACAGCCCGGCGTACCATTCACGACCTTGAGGTTCTCAGCGCTGAGCTGGGCTTGGATCCGATCACGGCCAAGGCCGCCCCGGCCAAGGCGGAGCAGGTCACGGCCGATGGCGATGTGGTGCGGGAGTCAAAGCTGGCGGATTCACCGGTGGTCATCCGCGAGAAGATCCATCAAGCCGTACCTATGACGGTAGAAGATGCCATCTACGAAATGGAGTTGGTGGGACACCCCTTCTTCCTGTTTGTCGATTATGACAGCGGAATGCCGTCAGTGCTTTACCACCGCCACGGCTGGACCTACGGCGTTTTGCGCCTGGAGGCTGCCACAGCCTCGGTTGGCTAAGCTGACAAAACCCATCAGTCCAGTAAGGGCCGGTGGTCAAACGGGCCCTCGGCTAAGCCTGGGCCTGGCCAGGCCCTACCATGGAGCGAAGCAAATCTAGGCTGAGCAGAGGGAAGTATCGAGCGTGACCGGAGTAATGGACCGCATCCTGCGGATGGGCGAGGGCAAGGTGCTGCGTCGCCTCCAAAGCGTTGTGACGCAGGTCAATGCGCTCGAGGACAGCTTCGAGGCGATGAGCGACGAAGCCCTACGCGAGGAGACCGACCGTTTCAAACAGCGTTACCAGGACGGCGAGTCGCTCGATTCGCTAATGCCAGAGGCCTTTGCGGCCGTGCGCGAGGCGGCTACCCGCACCTTGGGTCAGCGCCACTTCGATGTCCAAATCATGGGCGGGGCGGCCCTGCATTTGGGCAACATTGCCGAAATGAAGACCGGTGAAGGCAAAACCCTGGTGGCGACTTTGCCGGCCTACCTTAATGCCATCAGCGGCAAAGGCGTCCATGTTGTCACGGTCAACGACTACTTGGCTAGCTACCAAAGCGAACTAATGGGACGGGTTTTCCGCTTTCTGGGTCTAACCACCGGCTGCATCTTGGTGGGCCAAACCCCGCCGGAGCGCCGCCAGCAATACAACTGTGACATTACCTACGGCACCAACAACGAATTCGGCTTCGATTACCTTCGTGACAACATGGCCTGGTCACAAGACGAGCTGGTTCAGCGCGGCCACAACTTCGTCATCGTTGACGAGGTTGACTCGATTCTGATCGACGAGGCTAGGACCCCACTGATCATTTCCGGTCCAGCCGAGGGTGACGCCAACCGCTGGTATGGCGAATTTGCTCGGATGGTGCGGGGCCTCAAACGCGACTCGGACTACGAGGTCGATGAGAAAAAGCGCAATATTGGCCTGCTTGAACCAGGCATCGAAAAGATCGAAGACGAACTCGGAATTGACAATCTCTACGAATCGCTCAACACCCCGCTGATCGGTTTCCTCAACAACGCGGTTAGGGCCAAGGAGCTGTTCCACCGCGACAAGGACTACGTGGTGCTTAAAGGCGAGGTGCTGATTGTCGATGAACATACCGGCCGCGTTCTGCCAGGTAGGCGCTACAACGAGGGTATGCACCAGGCAATCGAAGCCAAAGAGGGAGTCGAGATCAAGGCTGAGAACCAGACCTTGGCCACAATCACCCTGCAGAACTACTTCCGGCTGTATTCAACCCTTTCCGGTATGACCGGCACGGCCTCGACCGAGGCGGCTGAGTTCGCCTCGACCTACAAGATTGGCGTGGTGCCCATTCCAACCAACAAACCAATGATCCGGGCCGACCAGGCCGATCTGGTTTACAAGGGTGCTGACGGCAAATGGGGTGCGGTAGTTGACGACCTGGCCGAGCGTTACGACAAAGGCCAACCAGTCCTGGTCGGCACCATCTCAGTAGAAAAGTCCGAATACCTGTCCAAGTTGCTGAAACAGCGCGGCGTACCGCATGAGGTTCTTAACGCCAAACAGCACCGGCGGGAGGCCGCCATCGTCGCTCAAGCCGGGCGCAAGGGTGCGATTACCGTGGCCACAAACATGGCCGGCCGCGGCACCGACATTATGCTGGGCGGCAACGCCGAATTCATGGCCGTCACTTCCCTGGCTGAACGGGGTTTTGACCCAGAAGAATCGGCAGAAGAATATGAGGCGGCTTGGCCTGAGGCTCTGGAGAAGGCCAAAGAAGAAGTCGCCGCGGAACACGACGAAGTGGTTGATCTTGGCGGGTTGTACGTCTTGGGCACCGAACGCCACGAGTCGCGCCGCATCGACAACCAGCTGCGCGGCCGCTCCGGGCGCCAAGGCGACCCGGGCGAGTCTCGCTTTTACCTTTCGCTCGAAGACGACCTGATGCGTCTGTTCAACTCGGCTCTGACCGAACGCATTATGACCGCCACCAACTTCCCCGACGACCTGCCGCTGGAATCGAAAATGGTGACCCGGGGTATCGCCTCGGCCCAAGGCCAGGTTGAAGCCCGTAACTTCGAAATCCGCAAGAACGTGCTGAAGTACGACGATGTCATGAACCGGCAGCGTTCGGTGGTTTACGACCGCCGCCACCGCATTTTGGCCGGAGATGACCTTCAGGGCGATATCGTCAAGTTCCGCAGTGATGTTGTCAACTCCCTGGTCACGGCTGCGGCCGAGGTTGAGGGCAGCGACGAGATGGATCTCGACGCGCTATGGAACCAGTTGCGCACCATTTTCCCAGCCACCGTCACCCCGCAGGATCTGATTGAGGAGGCCGGCTCGTCTAGGGCTGTCACCCCGGAAATGCTGGTTCGCGAACTCGACGCCGATATGAACCTGGCCTATGACGCCCGCGAGACCAAACTGGGTGAGGACATGTTGCGCCAGCTGGAGCGCCGCGTGCTGCTTTCGGTCATGGACCGCAAGTGGCGCGAGCATCTCTACGAGATGGATTACCTCAAGGAGGGTATTGGTCTAAGAGCCATGGCCCAACGCGACCCGCTAGTGGAGTACCAGCGTGAGGGCTACCAGCTGTTCCAGGCCATGGATGAGGCCATCAAAGAAGAGACAGTTGGCTTCTTGTTCAACCTCGAGGTGCGCGTAGCAGGCGAAGAGGAAGAAGAGGCTGAGACCCCGGCCGATGCCGGCGCTGAAGCCAAGCCGGCGGCCTCACCAAAGGCGGAGGGCGCCAGGGCCAAGCCGGCCAAAGCCGCCACCAGAAAGGCCGCCGCGCCGGCCGTGGACCAAGACGGTTCCTCCGTTACCGTGGGCGGTGGCCAGGCCAAAACCAAGATGGTGGCCTCCGGCCTGGACGGACCCAGGCGGGCTCAGAATCTGACCTATTCTGCTCCCACGGTTGATGGCGATGAGGCCCCGGTCCAACGCAGCGAAGGAAAGGGCCGCACCGCCCTGGGCGTGGCCAAAGCTCCTGCCAAAACCGAAGAGGCCTATCCGGGCACGGCCCGCAATGCGCCGTGTCCATGTGGCAGCGGCAAAAAGTACAAGATGTGCCACGGCCGCAGCTAGGTGGTGGCCGGCTGGTGGCTTGGGGTAAGGGTTTTAGTCAGCAAAGGTGCCTGAGACACCGACCCGACTCGTGCCACTTTTTTGGGTTTCTGTTGAGGTATGGGCTGTGACCTGCTTGTTTGCCCTGGATTTGGGTGTGGGGCCAGCACTAATCTGGGGTGATGGCGCCATATGTTAGGACAA
>WQXJ01000057.1 GCA_009784895.1 Micrococcales bacterium
CGGTTCTTGCACGCCCTCAAACCGATCCGGCAAACCGAAATGGCTATAGAAGGACACGTATTCACCGGGGAAAGCCCCATCAGCTCCACCGCCCAGGCCATCATCAACGCCATCCATTCAGCGCCAGGCCCACACTAAAGTGACACGAGTCGGGACGGCCGCAGCTAGGTGGTGGCCGGCTGGTGGCTTGGGGTAAGGGTTTTAGTCAGCAAAGGTGCCTGAGACACCGACGGTGAAGGTGTAGCAAGTCATTTGGTTTAGGGAGACTGTAAACACTCTCGGCACCCCGGGGGCCAAAGGGCCGGTATCTAGAGAGTCGACCTTTCTGACCGCCAAAAGTGTGTTGCCGTCGTCAGCGAAGCAAAAGATAGCCCCCTCGACCGGGTCAAGGGTTCGGCCCGTGTCGTTTACGACTGTGGCCACGACGTCACGATTCAATTGGTTGGCGTTGGAGACCTGGAGGGCGACGGTGTCGCCGGGAGCATCGTCAGGGGTTGATGCTTCGACCGAGAATTCGTACCTTTGGCCGGAAGGGGCGCGGTTGAAAAAGATCGCAGCCAGCCCCACCTCGCCCGGCATAAGCCGCGCTGGGTAAGTGTGGGTGGTTGAATGACCCTCGTCCACCGCTTTCGATCTGACCGAAGTGGCGGTTGCGGCCCACTCGACGCGTGAGATTGGCTGGTCGGTGTTGTTGCGGAACGCGATCGCCACATAGTGGCCGCCAGAATACTGTTGCGTCGCGACAACACTTATCTCGCCCGCATCGCCGTGGGGAAACGAAGGATTGGCGGTGCCATCGAGCAGCCCCGCGCTGTTGAATGGCAGTGGTTCTATCAAGGCCGGCTGGTCTTCAGGACTAGGTGTTGACTGCACCTCAGGACCAGATGCTGGCTGGCTAGGTGATGGCTGTTCGACTGGTTCTTGTGGACTGCCCGAGCAGGCTGAAAGCGCTATCAATGTGGCAGCCAGAGTCAGCCAGGACAATGCCTTTGTGGTTTTCAGGGTTCTTCGCCTTTCGCTGGCTGTCTAGCGATGGCTACTTGTCCTTGTCCTTTTTGGGATGGAGATAAGGCACTACCCGCTCGTGCAGTTTGGCGTTGGCGGCTAGCGCATCTGCGCCAAATGGGCCCACCACTTTGCCGGTGGTGTCAGTGAAAACGCCGCCAGCTTCAGTCACGATTGGCGCCAGGGCAACCATGTCATGCGGCGCTAGCTCCGGTTCGGTGGCAATGTCGACACAGCCTTCGGCCAGCAACATGTAGCTCCAAAAGTCGCCAAAACCGCGGCTGCGTTGGACATCTTGGTTGAGCCGGAGTAGGCCCGCTAAGCGGCCCTGGTCCTCCCAGCCAGCCGTGTCAGAGTAGGACAAGAACGCGTCACCTAGTTTCTTGACCTTTGACACCTTCATTCGGGTGGCGTTTTCCAGGTTGGTGCCTTTCCAAGCGCCAAAACCGGCGGCGGCAAACCAGCGCAGGCCCAGGGCCGGGGCCGAAACCACGCCCAGGGCTGGGCGCCCGGCCGCCACCAGACCAATCAAGGTGGCCCAGACCGGCATGCCGCGCACATAGTTGGCGGTGGCGTCGATCGGGTCGATAACCCAAATCCGCTCACCGTCAAGCGCCATCTTGGCCAGTTTGCCCGGTCCCACCGAACCGAATTCCTCGCCCAAGACCTTGTCATTGGGCCGGGTCCGTTCGAGTTGGTCGCGGATGAGTTTCTCGGTGTCCTTATCCGCGTCGGAAACCAAGGTGTCGTCGTCCTTGCCGGTGACATCGAGATCAGGGGCGCCAAAGCGTGTCATGGTCAGCCGGTCGGCTTGGTCGGCCAGGGTCAGGGCTAGGCGAAGGTCTTCGAGGTAGGTCTCAGCCTCTGGGGTCACAGCGGCGGCCTGCGCCAGTTTGGACAGCACCTCTCTGCGCTTCTTGCCTTCTTTTGATGTGTCCTTGGCCACGCCATCAGTCCTTTTTCACTCGTTTCAAGCGTCCTCACGCCAGGCGATTAGCCGTTGGAACGATTCGACCCTGGCCCGGTTGGTGTCAGATAGAGCCGCCCAGGCGGGTAGAGCGCAATCCAAGGCATCGAGGGCGTGCGGACAGCCTCGCGGGCAGTCTAGTTCAGCAACGGCGGCCAAATCCGGGAAAGCGGCCAGAACGTTGGCCGGGGAAACGTGATCCAAGCCAAACGATCTCACTCCAGGGGTGTCGATCAGCCAGCCGCCATCTGGCAGCGGTAAGGCCACTGCGCTCGAAGAGGTGTGACGGCCGCGGCCGGTGACCTCGTTGACGTGGCCGGTGGCCCTGTCTGCCCCTGGGATCAGGGCGTTCATAAGTGTCGATTTACCCACGCCGGAATGGCCCACCATAACTGAGACGTGACCGGCCAAAACCTGCCTGAGCTGATCAAGGCCGTCAACCGGCTGGCCCTTGGCGGCCCGGCCGCAGGTCACCACCTTGACCCCAAGCGGCCGGTATTGGGCCACCAAATCACTGGCCTGGGCCAGGTCGACTTTGGTTAGGCAAATCACCGGCTCAAGTCCGCCATCGTAGGCCGCCACCAGGCAGCGGTCTATCATTCGCGGCCTGGGTTCGGGGTTGGCCAGGGCCGCCACCACTACCAGCAGCTCGGCGTTGGCCACAATCACGCGCTCGCGGCCACGGCCTTCTTCGGTGGCCCGGCGCAGCACGGTTTGACGGTGCCCCACCCGCACGGCCCGGGCCAGCGAGCCCTTCTCGCCGGACAGATCGCCAACCAGATCGACCCGGTCGCCTACCACCACGCCGCGGTGACCCAGTTCCTTGGCTTTGACCGCCCAAACCTGGCGGTTGGCCGGCCCTTCGTCAAGGTGGACCAGGTAGCGGCCGCGGTCCACGCCAATGACTTGACCGGCGGTGGCGTCAAGGTGGGCTGGGCGGACCTTACTGCGCGGCCGCGAGCCTCGCCCCGGCCGGGTGCGGACGTGTTCCTCGCCCAGGTGATCCCACTTAGCCACGGTCACCTGCCAGCATTTGGGCCCAAAGCTTGGGGAATGTGGGCATGGTTTTGGCGGTGACGGTGATGTCCTCGACCTCGACACCGGCCAGACGCAGCCCAATAATGGCGCCAAAGGTGGCCATGCGGTGGTCGCCGTAACTGCGCAGGCAGGCCGGGCGCAGTGGCGCCGGGTGGATTTCCAGGCCGTCGGCTAGTTGCTCGGCTTGGCCGCCTAGGCGCTTGATTTCGCTGGCCAGGGCGGCCAGGCGGTCGGTTTCGTGGCCCCGCAAATGCCCGATGCCGCGCAGCCGGCTGGGTCTTTCAGCCAGAGTCGCCAGGGCGGCCAGGGTTGGCGTCAACTCTCCAGCCGGGGCTAGATCCAGGTTGGCACCGCGGATGCGACCGTCGCCGGCAACAGTCAGGCCAGCAGCAGTCTGGGTGATGGTGCCGCCCATTTGGGTTAGATAGCTGGTCAGGAGCTGGCCGGGTTGGGTGGTTTGGGCCGGCCAGTCGTTGATGGTGACATGGCCGCCGGCCACCAGGGCGGCGGCCAAGAAAGGTGCGGCATTGGATAGGTCTGGTTCGACCGCGCGGTCTTGGCCGGTCAGGCCACCGGGGTCGATGTGCCAGGCGGTTGGGGAGGTAACTTCGACCTTGGCGCCAAAGTCCCTCAGGGCCTGGATGGTCATGTCAAGGTGGGGCCTTGACGGCAGCTGTGGTGGATCGAGCTGGAGCTCGAGTCCACCTGGCAAAGCCGGGGCCACCAGCATCAGGGCCGAGGCGAACTGGGACGAGGCGGTTGCGTCGAGTTTGACTTGGCCGCCTTGGATGGGTCCTTGGATGGTGAATGGCAGGCAGCCGTCTTGATCGTGGTAGCTGACCTTGGCGCCGAGTTCGATAAGCGCCTGAAGCAAAGGCGCAATTGGCCGGCGGCGGGCGGCCGCATCGCCGTCGAATTTGATTGGCTGGTTGGCCAGAGCCGCCACCGGCGGCAAAAACCGCATGACGGTGCCGGCCAGGCCAACGTCAATCAGCGCCGGGCTGGCCAAGCCGGCGTTTTTTTGGGCGGGGCCGGCGGCCAGGTCGGCGTCAGTCTGAGCGGGGCCGGCGGCCAGGCCTGGGGCGGCGGCAGGTGAGTGGCTGCCGGCTGGCGGGTCGATTGCCAGGGTGGTTCCGGCATCGGCGATATGGCAACCCAGTGCGCGCAAGGCCTGGGCCATCAAATCTGAATCGCGTGAACGCAGCGCACCGCGCAGTCGGGTTGAGCCACTGGCCAAGGCGGCCAATGCGAGGTAGCGGGCGGTCAGGGACTTCGAGCCGGGCAGGCTGACGGCAGCGGCCAAGGGGCCTGGCGCCAACGGGGCCGGCCACGGGTCGCCCGGCCGCCCGGCGGCGGGTGTCACTTGGCCTTGGCGTCCTTGCAGCAGCCGCGGCCAGAGGATTTGCCGCATTTGCCGCTCTTAGATTTTGACTTGGCGGCGGCCGCGTCTTTGCCAACGTGCTTTTTCTTGGGGCCGGCCAGCACAATCAGGGCCCCGCCCAGCAGGGCGGCGTGCATTAGGAGGTTTTTGGGCGGCTCGGCTTTGTCTTTGTCTTCCTGACCCATCCATTCTTGGATGTTCAGGGCGACAGTGGGTGCCATAACGGCGGCCACGGCCAAGGCGCCAAGGCGCCGGCCAAAACCAACCGCTATCAAGGCGCCGCCGGCGATAACCGAGCCAGCTGTGGCCTTGACGCAGGTGACCGGGTCTTCCGGCACGTTGGGGACGGACTCGGCGGCTTTAGTTAGCCAAGGTTCAATCACCTTGGCATGTGGTTCGGGATGACGCAGCGCGTCGATAGCATCAGCAATCAAGACCCCGCCCAACAACGCGCGGCCCGCAAAACGAATCAGACTCATGAGTAGATGTCTACTACCTTTCGGCGCGCGAGGCCAGCGCAGCCAAGCCATTGCACCGAACCGCCGCTGCCCCAAATCCGCGAGTCCGAGGATACGCATCACCCCCAATTCCGCCAGTCCGAGGCTTCGCATCACCTCCCAAACCGCGAGTCCGAGCCCTAACACCAACCCGCCAAACCGCGACTCCGAGGTATCGCATCATCTCCCGAGCGGCGAGTCCAGGCTTTCGCACCACCACCCTTTTCCCCGAGTCCGAGCCCTAACGCCAACCCGCCAAACCGCGACTCCGAGGTATCGCACCACCCCGCCAACCGAGTCCGAGGCTACGCACCACCTCTAAAACCGCGAGTTTAGGGTTTGGCAGCAGCGCCAATTCTGCCAGTCCGAGGCTACGCATCACCCCCAATTCCGCCAGTCCGAGGCTGCGCACCATTCAGGCCGCAGGGCCGCCGGTGATTGCCGGTAGTTTGGTGTTATGACTACCCCAAAGGGCGCTTGTTCCCAGTGTGCAGCACCACACCAGGACGGCAAGTTTTGCCCATTCTGCGGCCATGCCTATCCGGCGGCGGGGGAACCGCCTGCGGCTAGTCAACCGCCGAGCCCGCCTGGATCAGTGGACCAAGCCCCAATGGCCCCGCCACAACCACCAGGCTTTGACCCACAGATGCCGCCACCACCACCTGGGTTCAACTCGCAATTGGCGTCGACAACTGGGTCTGATCCCCAGCCGGCTCCGTCACCGCCACCGCCCGGGTTCGATCCGTCAATGGATGCGTTTCCGACCCCGACTCCGCCTTTGGAGGCGACTTTGCCGGCGGCACTGCCGCCCGGCTTTGGGCAGCCAGCGCCGCCCACTGGCTTCGGCTCCCAGCAAGGTCCTCCGCCACCGCCGGAACTGGCTATCGCCCAGCCGAAAAAGCGGAGCAAAGGACTGATTGCTGCGATCGCCGCGGTGGCGGTAGTGCTGGCGGGAGCCGGCGTTGCCTTCGGTGTGCCCTCGATCCGGCACAAGCTGCTTGGCTCCGAGATAGTCGGCCCTACAATTGCCAATCCGGCAAACCCAGACTTGAAGGTCAACAACCCACTCAACCTTGGCGCATCATTTGTCAACGGCCACAAAACAGCCTGGGAGTTCACCGAGACTGATCCCGGAGTGACAGACGTCTTGGTGCTCTATGCCGACCAGGATCTGGTAGTCATGGGTCAAATGGTCCGCGAGGAGCACGTGGACGCGCCGGCCTACGTCGGCCTGGACGCCAAGACTGGTCGGGAGATCTGGCGTCACGACGCGGCGTCACCCGACGCGGCCGAGATTCTTTGTGGAGATGGGCTGTTCGCGGGCTATTTGGTTTGTGACCAGCGGAGCGACATTGGGCTACACGGCGTCTTGGTTGATCCGAAGACTGGCGAAGCGGGGCCGAGTGTTGGATTTGACCTACCAGACATCCCAACCAACAGCGGCGGCGGCTGGATGGCGGTTGACGAGACCCTGGTCGTGGTCGAATACC
Organism: Micrococcales bacterium; assembly: GCA_009784895.1. Classification (NCBI taxonomy): domain Bacteria; kingdom Bacillati; phylum Actinomycetota; class Actinomycetes; order Micrococcales; species Micrococcales bacterium. The sequence goes on from WQXJ01000057.1 coordinate 6,379, forward strand.
CAGCGAACGGCAAAGAACGAGTCCAAGTGGTCTTGTTGTCGGCTCCAGGCCAGGTGGCTTGGACTCAAGAGATCTCGTTGACCGGCAACTATGACGCCGCCATTCGGGGACGTCACGTAGGTGAACTGCTAGAGCTCACCGCGTGGGGCAGCACGGCGATACTGGGATGGGATGACGGCAGGGTGGTGTCAAGCAGTTCGGGGTGGAGCTCAGCCTGGCCTGGCAACAGGATTGTGGTGCAAAGTGACGGCGCAACTGCGAGTGTCGACCTGGCAAATGGGAAGACCGCCGAGCTCATTTCGTCACCGCGTGGGGCAATGCAACCCTTGGTCTTCATGGGCGAGGTGCCGAAGACCCCGGTGGTCGCGTATGACGACGAGGTCTGCGTACTTGATCCGGATAGCAGCGAGGTCAAATGGTCTTTTGGGATCCCGTCGAGCGACCTGTCTGCCGATTGGGACGGCGGCAGCCGCGTCGTTCTGCATAGCAGAAGTATGACCTGGATGATTGACATCGAAGAAGGAGAGCTCCTTTGGGAGGCCGAGGGGCCTGCGGACTTATGCAGCTATTGCCCCGGTCCCGCCGAGATCAGCTTTGCTGCCGACGGCACGGTTTTCGTCAGGGGCACGCAAATCACGGGCGAGAATCCCTGGGAAGCTGTTGCCCTCAACCCGGAATCGGGGCAGCAAGCCTGGTCGGCGGTGGACCTTGTTGGGATGAATTCGATCTGGCCAGGTGGTCCTGCCGGGACTCGGGACGCGCTGTATGTCTCTTTGAATGATCGCGTTCAGCGCTGGGATCCTGTCAAACCGGGGGAGGGCCAAGACACCCAAGCGGTAGCTTTGCCGGCTGACTTCCCCAACTGCCCCAGCGGCATGGAAGTGGTCAGTTGGACCAAGTACGCCGACGGCCTGTTGCTGATCTGCGGCGCTGATGGCAAGGGCTTCACTGTCACGGTCAAAGACCAAGCCGGCACCGAACTACAGGCCACCGAACTGACTTTCACCACCGATGGCTACCAGGTGGTTTGCCAAGGTGGCCTGGTGATTGACGTGTCGCTGGGCGGTGCGGTGGTTTCGACCACACCCAAAGTAGGGGAACCTGCCCTGGCTCTGGCCTCTCAGGCCTGGGACCTGCGCACAGGTGAGGTTGCTTTCACCCAGCCGGCGGCCGACATCGTGCCCTGTCCGCCTGGAACCTGGCCGATTTCCCTTTCAACCTGGGAAGGCGGCTGGTTGCGCATTTGTGGCACTGGCACCGGCCAAAGCAACCAAATCGCCTACTCTGACGCCGAGTTCGGCACCGGTCAAGCTGACGACGCTAGCAGCGTGGACTTCGGTTATTGCGGTACCACTCCCGAGGGCCTGGAGGTTTGCGCATACCGGGCGCCGGCCCTGGTCACCTTCGCCAAGCCCGGGCAGCAGGGCGACCAACGATCAGTCGGCACCAACTTCTTCGCCGGCTACGGCCAAGGCGGTAGCGGCGTGGGTCAGGGCGCCTACGGGGCACAGGCGCCGGAGGATACCGACGTTGACCAGGTGCGGTATCTGGTTGAAATCCTGAACAAATCGGCCGGAGCCCGCTCCAAACTGGGCCCAGCCGTAGCGGCAGTGTCCAGTTGCAGCAACGTCTCAGCCCAGGTCAACACCATCCAGTCGATCGCCAACAACCGTCAAGAACTGCTTGACGCGCTCAGGTCTACACCTGTGGACAAGATTTCAGGTGGCACGGTGCTGGTGCAGCAACTGACAGAGGCGCTTGAGGCCTCGTTGGGAGCCGACAACGCCTACCTTGACTGGGCCAAAGCCAAGCTGTCATCGAATTGCGCGGCTGGTGCTGGTGCCGACGCCTTCGCCCGGGCCGAGGGCTACGACGGGCCGGCTACGGCCGCCAAGCGGGTCTTTGTCGACAATTGGAACGCCAACATCGCCCCGAAATATGGTGTAGTGACTTTCGAAGAGAGCCAGATTTAGTTTTCTCAGACTCACCAGGTGCTGTAGGCCTCTCGGCTCATCATGAAGCCGTGCCCAGTCTGGGTGTCCCAGCAGGTCAGGCCGGATTCAGCGCTAATGCAGGCGTACTGCTCCATGGCCGCAACCTGGCCGTATTGGAGCACCGGCACTCTTTTGTCGATGTAGTTGGGGCCGCAGCTGCCATCAATGCCGCAAGTGGCCCCCCAAGGCGGCACGTCTGAGCGGTCATAGAGCACGGCCCAGCCGTCGGTGATCCTGAAACCGTTGGAGCCGCAAAGGCTTCCAGGATCGCCGGAACACGGCACGCGCAGGTCGGGCGGATCAACGTAGCTGTACTCGAAGATCTGGCAACCCAAAGAGCCCCACTCAGTGGCACAGGCAATGTTGTCTGAGGGCGTCTTAAACATCAAAGAGCCATAGGCGTCAGGAATCTCGGAGATGGTGATGGCCTCTGCCGGCATTGGCCCGCAGGCCCGCGGGTCAATGCCGCTTGGTAGCTGAATGGAACCCAAACAGTCAGCTTTGACCGGCGTGGGGCTTGGTTCCGGGGTGGCTGGAACCGTAGCCGGCGGACTGGTTTGTTCTGGGCTGGACTTGGCCGGCTCGTCATAAATCACAGCTGTGCCGGCGTCGCAGCCGGCCAGGGCCAAGCCGGCGCCAATAGCCACAAGGCACAACAATTTGGTTCGGAGCGGGGCAGTAGAACTCACCCCTCTTGTCTACTATCTGAAGACCGAATTGACCAGAGTTGACCACCAGTTTGGCCTGCCAATACGCGACCGGCCGAAAAGCGAGCCGCGATTGACGACTGCGGTAGACGGCATCGGGCACAAAACGGCGAAGCGCCCGTCCGCGGCTAGGCGGCCAAGGCGGCCAACAGTACTTGGGCGGCCTGCTGGCTGACCTCTGGCGGACTGAACTGGCCGTCTGCCTGCACGTTGGCTGGGGCGAACGGCAAGATGACCTGCGGCACCAAAACATCAAGACCCAGGAAGTTCAACGTCGGCACCAGGGCCATGGCCGCCCGGCAGCCACCGGAAACTCCGCCATAGCTGACCAGGCCAACCGGCTTGCCGCGCCATTCCGGACCCAAAGTGTCCAGCGCTAGCTTCAGTGTGCCTGGGAAGGAATGGTTGTATTCTGGGAACACCAGGGCAAAAGCGCTGGCCTGGCCAACCTGCTTGGCCCAGGCCTTGGTCGAATCCAAGGCATATTTGCCGGTTCCAGGCAGTTCCGTCTCCGACAGGGGCGGGAGGTTGATGGCCTTCAGGTCGGCCACTTTGACCTCGAATTGTTTGCTGGCCCGGGCCAGGTCTTCGAACCAGTTGGCCACCTTCAGGCCAATTCGGTTTGGCCTGGTCGAGGCCACGATGATGAGAAGTTCAGGAGTGTCCACGGCGCCATCATGCCACGGCTTTGGCGTCGGGTCGCCGCGCCAAGGCTGACTGGTCTAACTATGGACTCCGACCGATGACGGTGGCCCGTGGGCCGGGCAGATGGCGGGGTGGGCGTGGGATGATGGAGCACATGGCTATCAGAGACATCCGCGTGATTGGCGATCCAGTGCTGCGAACGCCCTGCGACCCGATCACCAAGATTGATGCCAAAACTCAGGCTCTGGTGCGTGACCTGGTCGACACGGTCGACATGGAGGGCCGGGCCGGCTTGGCGGCCAATCAGATTGGCGTCTCGTTGAGGGCCTTTTCGTGGAACATTGATGACGAGGTCGGCTACGTCCTCAACCCGAAAATTGTCGAGTTGGGTGACGACACCCAAGACGGCGACGAAGGCTGCCTGTCGGTACCGGATTTGTGGTTCCCCTGCAAACGTGCTGGCTACGCCATGGTTTCTGGTAACAACCTGGAGGGCAAAGAGGTCGTCATCGAAGGCACTGGGTTGATGGCCCGCTGTCTCCAACACGAGGTTGACCACCTTGATGGCCACCTGTTTTTGGACCGGCTAGACCGGGCCGTGCGCCGCCGGGCAATGGCCGCCGTGCGGGACCTATGAGCTTGCCCGAGGGTCGCCCGGTCTGCCATACTTGAAACCTCGGCGCGCCGCGCGCGCATCAACTGAAGCAGCATTTGCCGCCTTGTTGATCGGCTTTGAGGTCGTAGGGGAAGACGTACCTCGTAGTCGTTTGGTTCCAAGGAGGCTGATGATGTCAGGAGTTATCACGCGCGGCGTGCTGTTTGTGCACTCCTCCCCGCGGGCCTATTGCCCGCATATTGAGTCCGTCGCGACCAACGTCATCGGCTGCGACGTGTCCCTGGACTGGACCGAACAGCCGGCCGCGCCACGCATGCTGCGAGCCGAATACTCATGGATGGCGGCCCAAGGTACTGGCGGCAAGCTGGCCAGCGCCTTGTTTGGTTGGGAGCATTTGCGCTACGAGGTGACTGAAGAAGCCTCGCGCGGATCCGATGGTGGTCGTTGGTCGCATACCCCGGAGCTGGGCATTTTCCACGCGCCAATGGACATCCACGGCAACACCATGGTGCCGGAGGACCGCATCCGCCGGGCCTTGGACTGCGGCGGCGATCTGGCCGCCATGGTGCGCCACCTCGATGTGGCCGTGGGTCAGGCCTGGGATGACGAACTCGAGCCGTTCCGTTACGCCGGTGCCGGTGCGCCGGTGCGCTGGTTGCACCAAGTCGGCTAGGTTCCGCCCGCACCTAAGTTGTGTCTTGGTCACCGGCGAAGATGACAGCAAGGTGAACCGGGTTTGGGAAGCCCAACGGACAGCTCTGACTACACCTACTGTCGAGTCTACTAGTGGGTATACATCTCGGTATGAACCAAACCACCATCAAGGTTCCGGCCGAGACCCATGAACGCCTTCGCGCGGCCGCTCAGGCCGCAGGCGTCACGCAAGGTGCACTGATTGACGCCATGCTTGTTGCCCGCGAGGAGGCCGAATTCTGGGCCGGGGTAGAGGCGATTGACCCGGCTAGCGCCCAGCAGGCAGTCGCCGCTGATGGCGATGGGAACAGCGACGACTACAGCCTCGAGGACTCGATGCTCGACAGGCGCGGCGAGTGACCGCGGCGCCGGCGGTCTTTGGGCGGGGCGATGTTGTCTGGGCCAACCTTGACCCATCCAAAGGCCACGAGCAGGCCAAGCATCGGCCGTGCCTGGTTCTATCTGATGCGCGCTACCATGCCGCCTTTCAGCTGGTAATTGGAGTTCCGCTGACCTCCTGTGCGCGAGACTGGCCCACCCGCGTTTTGATCGCCCCCGGCTCATGGGCGATTGGCGAACAGATCCGGACGTTCTCGGTCGAACGCGTAACCAAGGCTGAAACGCGCGGCTACGACGTTTCAGGCGTACAAGTGGTCATCCGGCGCCTGATAGGCGGCTAAGGTTCCAGGCGTCGGCCCTTGGAAAGCCTGCGAAAGCCTTTCGCGAAACCCTTTGTGGTTCTGAAGTAGTCAATGCGGGCGGGAAGTACTACTTTGCGGTTTCTTTCAGTGCGTCGAGGTAGTCGCCTATCTCAGCGGCTGGTTGGGCCGGTCTGGGCAGGGCGGGGATCGCCGCTAATCAGTGGCGAAGACCAGGGCCATATTGTGGCCACCAAAGCCAAAGGCGTTGTTCATGGCCGCCAGCGGACCTTCGGCAGGCAGCCGCACCGGCTCATTACGCACCACATTGACCATGACCTCCGGGTCGAGCTCTTCGATATTGGTGGTGGGCGGCGCCAGACGGTCACGCAGGGCCAAAATGGTGAAGATCGACTCGACCGCGCCGGCCGCGCCCAACAAATGCCCGGTCATCGATTTGGTGGCGCTGACCGGCACCTGGCGGGCAGATTCGAGCGAACCGAGAGCGCCGGTCAGAGCCGTTTCAATGGCCGCCGCTTCGATCGTGTCGCCGGTTGGGGTGGCCGTGGCGTGAGCATTGACGTGGGCAACTAGCCCCGCCGCCGGGCCAGCCTGGGCCAGGGCCTGTTCCATGGCCCGGATTTGGCCTTGGCCGGAAGGGTCAGGCGGGGCCACATCGTAGGCGTCCGATGTCGAGCCGACCCCGGCCAGCGAACAGTAGACCCGCGCTTGGCGGGCCTGGGCATGTGCGGCCGATTCCAGCACCACCAGACCGGCGCCTTCACCCATGACAAAGCCATCCCGGGTTGAGCAAAACGGCCGTGAGGCCGTTTCAGGTGAGTCATTCCGAGTCGACAGGGCCTGCATTTTGCCGAAGGAACCCAGTGTGATGGGGTGCAGAGCCGCTTCGGTGCCTCCGGCCACGACCACATCGGCCAGGCCATCGGCGATCATGCGGGCACCCCAGATCAGGGCCTCGGCCCCTGAGGCGCAGGCTGAAACCGGCGCGTGGGCGCCAGCCCGTGCGCCCAGGTCAATCGCCACGGTGGCGGCCGGCGAATTGGGCATCAACATGGGCACCGTCAGCGGCAACAACCGGCGGCTGCCGCGTTCACGCAGCGTGTCCCAGGCCCCCAGCAGGGTGTGGATGCCGCCAATCCCGCTGGCGATGATGACTGCCAAGCGTTCGGCCGCGACGGTTGGGGACCCGGCATCGGCCCAGGCTTGGCGGGCCGCGATCAAGGCATATTGAGCTGAAGGATCGGCCCGGCGGATCTCCTGACGCGATAACACGGCCTCCGGTTCAACCGCCAACTGAGCGGCGAAGGTGCAGGTCAGACCGTAATCCTCGGCCCAGGTGTTGTCCAAAGTGGCAGCGCCGGAGCGCCCGGCCAAAACCGCTTGCCAAGTCGAATCAACGTCACCGCCCAGGGGAGTGGTCGCCCCCAGGCCGGTCACCACCACCGAAGCTGTGCTCATCAGTTCTGGGCGGCGGTGATGAAGTTGACGGCGTCACCTACGGTTGCTAGGTCCTTGATGGCGGAATCGGGAA